>JANQKO010000290.1 GCA_028281075.1 Alphaproteobacteria bacterium
GCACCGAGGGCACAGAGAACAAAATGACGTTGGTTGGCGCGAAGCGCCATCAGCCCATTTGTTCTCCGTGCCTCGGTGCCTCTGTGGTCAATACACCGGCCCGCCAACCGCACGGAACCTCGCAAGAAGGCAGGTCACCACGAAGACGCGAAGAACCGGAAAGTTGGTTGGCGCGAAGCGTCGATCGGCAAGTTTGCTCTTCGCGCCTTTGGGTCCTTGTGGTGAACCATTTTTCAGGCGATGTCACCGCCAGGACACCAAGGAACGGGCAATCCGGCCGCCATGCCCGCCGCATGATCTCGATGCCCTAGCGGCAACCTCCACTGTCTCGCCACGAACGACGCCCTGGGCCGGTGCCGCCGGATCAGGTCCGGCGACGATCAGGCCTTTGACAGGGCTCGACGGCCCTCACGGCTTCGCGATGTGCAGGCCGCGCCGGGCCGTAATCCGGCCCAGCAGGGCCCAGAACGAGCCGATCAGGCCGGTCACGACCGGCCAGGACTCGGCGATGAACATGGCGCCGGCGTCCCAGAAGCCGATCACGTCGGCCTCGATGGCGGCGTCCCAGGTCCAGCCCAGATACGGCGCCAGCGCGGACAGCAGCAGCAGCGCCGTGCCCTGGACGGTCTTCGATTTGGCGAAAAACTTGCTGTTCATGGCTTGTCGGCCTTTCGATCCAGTTTGTCTTCGATACGGCGCAGATACGTTTTGACCTCGGCGAACTCGGCCTGCTGCCAGATATCCGCCCGGTCCATGCGCGCGACGATCTGCAGGTCGCGCATCTCGGCCTCTTTCAATCGGGTCTCGACCGAGATCACATAGGCCACCGCGGACACGAAGATCGTCGCCGTGGTGACGATGTGCCCGACCGAGACCTCTTTCTTCAGGTGCCAGCCCTGCGCGCTCACAGGAACGCCCCCGCCCGGCCGAACCGCATCAGGAACTGCTGTCCGTCCTCGCCGGCCGAGAACAGGCAGGTGTCGCGGCCGGTGGTGACAGCCAGGCTCCAGGTCCGCTTCTGGCTCTGGTAGAGCTCGACATAGCCACCGCCCGCGGCGACGCCCGACCAGATCACCACCTCGCCGTGCCGCGCGCGCAACGCGTCGAGGATGACCGCGCGCGGGCCGCAGACCGGCGCCGCGCTCGCCGGCACGAAAACGCCGGCCACAAGGCCGGCGCTCAGCAGCGGGGTCAGGAACCGTTTCATTCAGCCATCCTCCAGCTCGGGCGGCAGGTAGGCGTCGAGCGCGTCGGCGTCCTTCGCCGCCAGGTCGCCACGCCGGCCGACCGCCGCCGGCAGGTCGCGCAGCCGCTGCTTTTCCGTCTCGATCCCAGCCGCCGTGCGGCCCGTCGGGTGGAAGCCGCCGACGGCCAGCGCCTGCTCGATGTCGAGCGCGCGCAGCCGGGCGTCACGCCGCCGGCGCAGGCGCGCCATGGCGTCCGCCCGGGCCGCCGCGATCCGCTCGGGCTGGTCCTTCAAGTCGGTCCGGTCGACCAGGCGGCAGGCGACGCCGCGCGCCGCCAGCGCCCGCCGCTCGGCCGCGGCCGAAAAGCCCGGCGCCACCACCGTCACCGCGCCGTCGCCATGCAGGATCACGTCCGTCATAGGTTGAGCCCCCTCTTCGGCTGAAACTCGATGTGCCAGTGGCTGGGCTCCAGCACGACGTCGTATTCCGGCGTCAGGCTTTCGCGCAGCATGGCGGTGACGTCGTCGACCTGGCCCGGGTCCGTGAACACCCGGCGCCGCAGGTCGACCGCGTAGCCGACATAGTGCAGGCTGCCGCGGCTGTGCTTGCCGTCGACCGCCGAGGTGACGATGCAGTCGCGCTGGTAGAGCGCGAAGATGTCGCGGGCGACCTGGAGCGCGGTGTTCATCTCGGGCTTCAGGCCGCGCAGCCGCACCTTCGGCCCCATGATCAGCCTACTCATTGGCCAGTTCCCCGAAGACGACGATGAAGACGTTGCGGTCGGTCGGCGAGACGCCGCCGCGCACGACCTGGACGTCGACGTTGCGGCGGCTGGTGGTGCCCAGGACATGCACGTCGTTGTCCGTCGCCGCGTCGCCGGAGAACACCGTCGCCACCGGCACGAAGTCGTCGCGCTTCATCGGCACCGCGAAGTCGCATTGCACGGCCCCGGTGCCCAGCTTCGTCACCGACCTGACGTTGAAGGCCGCCTTGATCGCCGGCGCCGCGGTGTCGACCATGACCCAGGCCTTGGCCCGCGACAGGTCGGGACCCGGCCGCGCGGCCGCCCCGGCCAGCGCCGGCAGCGCGTCGCGCAGGTCGATGCCCGGCACGAAGGCATGGCTTTCAACATTGCCGTCCGGTGGATCGGCGCCGTTCACCAGCGCCAGCGCGCCAGCCACCGCCCGGATGGCCAGGTGATTGTCGCTGGTCCAGGTCTCGCCGCTGGCCGGCCGCGCCGCGGCCATCAGCAGGCCCTCGAAGCGCATCAGCGCGTCGGCCTGGCCGACATGCAGGTCCGAGGTGACGGGATCGATGGCGACGCATCGCACGGCGTTGGCCGCGCCCTGCAGCAGGCACTTGGCGTTGGCCGCGAACAGCCGCCGCTCGGTCTCGTACATGTGCCGCGCCTGGGCCTCGGTGACGCCCGTCGCGGCGAACCGCGCCAACGCGAGGTCACCGCCGAACGGATTGACCGTGTTCGCGGCGACGCCGATGCGAAGGATCGCCGTGCCGTTGTCCAGGTTGTCCGCCCACGACGTGTCGGTCGCGACCTCGATACCGTCGACGATCAGGAAACCGCGGCCAGCACGGCGGGTCAGCACGGCCATATGATGGCCGCCGTCGTCGTAGGTGCCGCCGGACACCATCACGGCGCCGGTGCAATTGGCCTCGACATTGCCCAGGCTGTTGAAGCCGAGCCGGATCGTCGCGCCCGCCAGCGCCGCGTCCTGGCGATGGAACATGATCTCGTCACCCGACACCCCCGCCGCCCGCCGGAACCACAGCACCACCGAGAAGTCGCCGGTACCGACGTCGAAGTCGGCATCGAAGGCGCGTTCCAGGTAGCGTGACGTCGTGAACCCCGAGACGCTCTGCAGCTCGGCCCCCGTCGCCACGGCATCCAGCGACAGGTCGCCGCCGCCCTGCTCGGCGAGAGCGTTCGCCAGGTAGGACCGGTCCAGCGTCTTGCTGTTCGCCAGCCAGGCACCCTTGATGTCGCCGACGATCCAGCCCGTCGTGTAGGTCCGGTTGACCAGCGCCGTGAAGCGCTGGTCGACGTCCCGGTTGTCACCGGTGACCTTGCCGACCGTCAGGCCGTCGGCCGAGGCCGCGGCGAAGTCCTGGCCGGGCGTGATGTCGAAGTCCGCGCCGCCACCAAACCCGAACGGGTCCTGGTTGTTGGCCAGGAACGTCAGCCCGGTAAATGTCGCGTCGCTGATGACCTCGGAGATGCGGACGGCCAGCATGCGGTGCGAGGACGGTATGTCCGGGTAATAAAACCAGCCGGCCGACATGCCGCAGCCGGTGTCCCCGACCGTCCCCGACGAGTCGTAGATCCGCCCGTCTTCCTTCAGGAGAAAAGCGGCGTCGGCGCTCGGCATGCCGTAGATGCCGCCGACCGTCGGTTTCTTGCCGCCTGTCGCCGGATCGGACGCCGGCTGATCACCGTAGCCAATGCAGACGTCGACCAAATTGTTGTCCGTCAGCGCCCGGAACGTGCTGTCCGTGATCGGGTCCGGCAGGCCGTCGGGAACGGCGCCGAACCCGGCCTTGGTCCAGCCGCGCCGGAACAGGCCGTCCTCGGTGGCGATCGCGATGACGCCGCCCTTGATGTCCGAGATCGCTGACACGACCGAGTTGTCGAGCGTGACCGTCTGCAGCACGGCCGGCGTCGCCGTCGTCAGGTCCCAGATCTTCACCGTCGAGTTGCCGCCGGCGGTCTGCGCCGTCGCCAGCATGAACCGGCTGCGGGCGCCGCTGACGCCGTCGACCCATTCGGGGTGTTCGTCCAGCGCCGGATGGAAGATACCGGCGTCGGCCAGGCCGGTGACGGTCTCCAGCACCGTATCGATCGCCGGCAGCAGCGTGGCCAGGTGCGCCTCCGCCGAGGCCGACTGGATCAGGTTGTTCCTGACGTAATCGGAGACCCCCAGCGTGCCCAGCGCCGCGGCCGCGTCCGCGTCGTCGATCAGGGTCGCGCCGAAGGCCGACACCGGCGCCGTGCCGGGCGTCGCCTCGGCGCCGATCAGCCTGTCGCCGTCCTGGTTCCAGGCCACGAACTTGCCCGCCTCCGGCGTCAGGTCCAGGTCGGTCAGGCTGGACGACACCGCCACCTTGACCGAGCGGTTCAGCTCCTCCTGCTGCTGCTTGTTCTGCATGACGATGCGGTCGGCGATCTGCGTCTCGACCGTGGCCGAGGGGAACGGCCCCTGGTTCGGCAGCGCCGAGGGCTGGTCCAGCGGCACCTCCTGGCGCAGGGTGACGATGGCGCCCGATGCCGGCGCCGCGTCGAAGGTCACCGTGCCGCCGCTGTCGTTGTTCACGCCCGAGACCGTGAAGCCCGAGCCCTGCACGGCGTCGCCGAGGAAGACCTGCAGGTGCGCGGCGTCCAGGATCTTGAAGTTGTAGTCGAACACGGTCTGGCTGCCGTTCGCCGTATAGCGATCGACCGCCGGCGTCGCCGAAAGGGTCATGCGGTATCTCCAGGCAGGAAGAAATCGTCGGGATCAGGCCGCCAACGCAGACGAGCCGGAACGGCGCGGCGAACGGGAACGCCCGCCGTCGCCGACACGCCGCGCCAGGCGCGCGCCGATGCCGTTTGGACGGCCAGATCAGATCCGGCAATGGCCGGATGGCAGACCTTTCGCCGGGTTATGGGCCTCGCCAGCGCCTTTTCGCGTTGGGCACCGAGGCCATCTCGCGCCTCGGCAGGCGACTGAAATCGGCCCAGTTCTTCAACCGAGAAGGCACGGACTTCGCCATCCAAAAGTTGATCCGCCGCCAGGCGCGCGTCGACCGGGATGCTCTTGCCCTCGGCCGCCTAGGACGCGGCCAAAAGCCCGATCAGGTTGCAAATAGGAACAGTTATTCGACTTGATATTGAGGACGATCACATCCACATTAGGTTCGACCGCCCTGTGACCTGGGAAATCGCAGATCAGGTGGGTACCCGGTCAATGCCCACTTCGGGTGACCGGCTACCGGGATGCGGAGAGTTGCGTACCGCCAGGGCGGTCACAACCTACCGTCAACTAGATCGTAATGTGTCGGATCAATCAGGTTCCGACGCGCCACCATACCGCCCGACCTTACGCTATTGACCGTTCTGCGACGATTTCCCGTTGGTGTGCGGACCTTCTGATTGATGTTCACCCTGACGACGAACTTGCCGAGCCGCGGATCACCCGGGACGTCGAAGACGTAGAGCAGCGTGTCGCGCTTACCCTTGTCGTGCAGGATTGCCCTTGGCTTTCCGACCAGCCTCGGCAGATCGCGGATCATCTTATTCGGCAAACGCGCCTTCTTGGCGGCCCGAATCATGTGTATGAGCTCCTTGTCGCTCACGACGATCCCGTCTGTCTTCAGCGCGATCCCGGCCGAGTTCAAAGCCGTTCTCGCCTTGGCATTCAACTTGCCGACGCCCGCCAGTTGACCGAGAGCACGATAGTTGGATGCCAGAACCTTGTCGGACCATCTCGCGAACCAGCGTTTGCTGACGGTCCGGCCGGCCCGTGCAGCCGTTTCCACCGTTGCATCGGTCGACCTCTTCGCGCGCCGCAGCAGTTTCGCCAGGATCGGCGCCGCCTTGGCAACGGCACGGACACTGCGGGCGGCCGCGCCGATGAACGGCAGCGCACCCAGGGCATGAACGGCGGAAATGCCCCCCTTCTCGAGCGCCGCCGCCAGATCGCCGTCATCCAATGCCCGCCGTGCGGCGATGGCGGCAAGATAGGCGTCACGCGCGCTGAGAACTTCGCCACTGACGGGCAGCACCGACAGGACGAGCTCGCCGAGTTCTTCGACCAGTTCGTCCGGCGGTTCTTCACCTGTCGCATCGGCGTCGTCGACCAGGACGGAAAGATCGTCCACGTGGCGCGGTGACACCGCTTTCGCTTCCGCGCCGCCGACACGCCGAATGGTGAGACCGGTGTCCGGACCGTCCAGGAACTCGAAGTCCGGCAAGTCATCGTCATCAGCCGCTGTACCGGCCCGGTCGAATGGGTCGTCAACGACTGGCCGAGGTCGGTTCGCAAGATCACGACTGTCTTCGGCAGGACCGATGGCGTCCGGATCGGCCTCATTTACGGCCGCCAGGTCGTCTTGCCCATCGAACGCGTCCTCATCGAGGCGAACGGACGGCGCCATCCGACGGCGACTTGAAACGTCGGCTTCTTCGCGTCTCTCTTGACCGAAGAAAGCATGAGCCCGATCGACGCGGTTCGAAGGACCGACGTCCCGCCGACTTTCTCGTGCCTCTTCGGCCAATTCCGCAGCTAGGTCGGCATGGTTGTTGACGAGTTGGCCCGCCGCCAGGCGCGCCGCGGCCGGTATGCTCTTGCCCTCGGCCACATAGGACGCGGCCAGCAACTCCACCGTCTCGTAGACATCGTCCGCGAACCGACGGTGGGCAGTCGGGCCAATGTCGGCGGGCGTTCCGTGCATCGCGGCGTCACGAAGCTCAGATTCGGGTGACGAAGTCGCTGCCTCACGGGCGTCACGATCACGAGGCGTCCGCCCCAGAAGCTCGGTTGGCGCTGGCAAATGTCTGCTCCAGTTCCGTTGTCACGCCGACACATCGACATCGCCGCGAAGTGGTATGCGGACGTCGAGGTCGTTCGGTCTGAGGCTGGAAGTTCTCAAGGGCGGCGGGGCAGCGATGCGCCACGCCGCTATCGGACGCAATTCACTTGTTGACCGGTGGCAGCAGCAGCATCTATCGGAGCGGTGCCAATGAGACGGCGGCTGCCGCCTCCTCTTCACTCAGGTCCTTGGTCAGCTCGCGGTAGCTCTGGCTCGCCGCCGCGAAGGTACGGTCGAGCACCGGACCCAGGCGCGGGTTGTCGGCGTGGCGCAGCAGCAGCAGGGCCGGGGCCGGCGGTTGCGCCGCGGCCAGGGCGCGCAGCAGGGCCGGGCGGTGCCGGCC
>JANQKO010000319.1 GCA_028281075.1 Alphaproteobacteria bacterium
GTGTTGCAGATGCCGATCACGGGGCGGCCGTCGATTTCGTCGGCCGGGATGCCCTGGTTCTTCATCCAGGAGCGGTGCAGGAAGCCGTCCTTGTCCGACTTGCCGAACCATTCCGCAGACCGGAGTTTCTTCTTGCCCGAGGCCACTACCGTCCCTCCCGATCGATTCACATGGTTGCGACAATCGGACGGCAGTGCGCCGCCGCTGTCAACGGTGTTCGGGACGGCCGCGGCGCGCGGTTTGATCGATGTCATGAACAGAGATCTAGTAAACTGTCGCCGTAAACTAGGTTGTGGCGCGGATTTTCACTGTCGGACAAAACGTATCTGATGACGTCACTAACCATGCAAGTTGGGTTGCATTTGGAATAAATTTCGCTAATTTTAAAGAGGGTCGGGGCCGCTGAAATCTAGGTTTGGACCCTAGTTTCAGCGGCTCCGGTGGGGGGACTTGCCCCAAGAGTATCGTATGGACCGATACTCTATTCTTGTTTTGCAAACGCCTTTATTATTGCGGATAGCTTGTTCGCCTCGGATTCCGTTAAATCAAAAGGCAGCCCTTGGATTTTTATTGTGAGGTCAGCTCGAAGTGGTATCGGAAAAATACTCGTGGGTTGATTGACCGAACGAATATCGGCGGTCTCTTGTATTCGTCCATCCTCGACCGGTGTCTTTTCATCCGACGTAGAATTCGCTTCGGTTTGGCTTTTTGTACGCCTTGCGGCACGTTGTTGTACTGATGGCCTGAAGCTTAGTGGATCGCTTCTATATGCTGCAAAATCCTCAAGTGTAGATTTTAGACGGCTTCTGTAAGTTTGTAGGCTTTCCGGCGTGTAGTTGTTGCCCTCCAAGTTCACGAAGCGGTCAATCATCGTATCGACATCTGCTGCGAGTACGTCTTGGCGATCGGCGTCATCGAGCGCACCGAAAATCTTGTTAACCACCGCTTTCCTTGATGAAACTGTATGCCGTTTCATCAATCCTTTGTCGGCCAAGTAGTCCAGAAAGCTAATAAGCGCTTCGAAGTTTGGTTGTTGCGTCATGGGTTGCCCTTTCCGACGGGCTTGATACGACATGATTTATCTAGTGTCAATAAGATATCTCCAACGTCTAAGAATTTCTTGATCTAGAAATTTGGATCCTGACTAGGTTTCCGGCGCGACCTGACAAGTCGACCGCCTAGCGCTGCGTCGGGTCGAGGCGGGCGCGGATCCAGTCGCCGAACAGGCACATGGACAGCGTCGTCAGGAAGATGACGGCGCCGGGGATGACGGCGAGGTACCAGGCGTTCAGGAGGTAGTCGCGGCCGTCGCCGAGCATCTGGCCGAGCGACGCCAAGGGCGGCTGGATGCCGAGGCCGAGGAAGCTGAGCGAGGTTTCGAGCAGGATCGTCTGCGGGAAGTTGAGCGTGAGCTGGACGATCAGCGGGCCGATCACGTTCGGCAGGATGTGCCCGAGATAGAGCCGGCCGGGCCTGGCGCCGAGCGCGCGCACGGCGACGGCGTAGCCCTGCTCGCGGGCGGCCAGCACCAGGCCGCGGGTGAGGCGGGCATAGGTCTCCCAGCCGAACAGGCCCATCAGCGTCAGGAACAGGTAGAAGTTGTTGCCGAAGAAGGCGAGGACGGCGAGCGCGATGATCAGGAACGGCATGGCGGCCTGCCAGTCGACCAGCGTCATGACGATCTCGTCGACGAGGCCGCCGCGATGCGCCGCGAGCACGCCCAGGAAGGTGCCCAGCACGGCGCCGATCAGCGTGCCGAGCACGGCGAGCGCGATCGATACCTGGATCGCCAGCAGCAGGCGGGAGAGCAGGTCGCGGCCGAGCTTGTCGGTGCCGAGCCAATGGCCCTCGACCGCGAGCGGCGACCAGAACGGCGGCTTCAGGCGGTAGAGCAGGTTGGTTTCCTCGTAATCGTGCGGTGCCAGCGCCGGTCCGAACAGCGCCACCAGGCAGATCACGGCCAGGAACGCGGCCGCGGCGGCGACGGCCGGCGGCATGGCGTTGCCGGCCTTGGACGCCGCGCGCGGGCGGGAGCGGACGGCGTCGGTCATCGGCCGCGCGCGCCGGCGCCGACGCGGACCCGCGGATCGAGCCAGCCATAGGCGAGGTCGACCAGCAGGTTGGCGGTGACCATGGTGATCGCCACCAGCACGACGATGCCCTGGACGACGGCGAGGTCGCGGTCGCCGACGGCGTTGGTCAGCAGGCGGCCGACGCCGGGCCAGGCGAACACGTTCTCGGTGACGACGGCGCCGCCGATGATGGCGCCGACATAGAAGCCGATGACGGTGACGACGGGAATGGCGGCGTTCGGAAAGGCGTGCAGCCAGATCCGGCGCGACAGCGACGCGCCCTCGGCCCGGGCCGTGCGCATATAGTCGCGCGACAGCACCTCCAGCATGGCCGAGCGGGTGAAGCGGGCGAGCGAGCCGGCAAAGGCGGTGGCGAGCGTGAACACCGGCATGATCATGTGCGCCCAGGTGCCGTAGCCGGAGCTGGGCAGCAGGCGGAGCTGCAGCGCGAACAGCAGGATCAGCAGGATGCCGAGGAAGAAGTTCGGCATCGAGAAGCCCAGCACCGACACCGTCATGGTGATGCGGTCGATCCAGCTTTCGCGCCAGATCGCGGCCAGCACGCCGAGCGGAATGCCGATCAGGAGCGCGGCGAGGATGGTGGCGCCGCCGAGCTCGAGTGTCTTCGGCGCGCGCTGCATGATCAGGTCGAGGGCCGGTTCGTTGTTGCGGAAGGAGACGCCGAAATCGCCCCGCAGCGCGGCCTGGAAATAGCGCAGATACTGTTCCCAGAGCGGCCGGTCGAGGCCCCAGGCCTTGCGGTAATAGTCGACGATCTGCGGCGAGACGTCGTCGGGCAGGAGCTGGTCGGTGGGGTCGCCGGTCAGCCGCAGCACGACGAAGACGAAGGTGACCACCAGCCAGAGCGTGAACAGCGCGCGCAGCAGCTTGGTGGCGAGGTAGCGCAGGCTCATGCCAGCGCCTCGGCATGGTGGCAGGCGACGGTGCCGCCGTCGTCGAGCCGCCGC
>JANQKO010000376.1 GCA_028281075.1 Alphaproteobacteria bacterium
AGGCGTGCCCTGGATCGGCCAGGCCGACTTCACCGACGAGCCGCATATCTTCGCCAACCTGGGCGACGGCACCTATTACCATTCCGGCCTGCTGGCGATCCGGGCCTCGATCGCCGCCGACGTCAGCATCACCTACAAGATCCTGTTCAACGATGCCGTCGCCATGACCGGCGGCCAGACCCATGACGGCCCGCTGTCGCCCTGGCAGATCAGCCAGCAGGTACACCACGAGGGCGTGAAGAAGATCGTCGTCGTCACCGACGAGCCGGATAAGTATGCCGTCGGCACGGACTGGGCGCCGGGTGTGACGATCCGGCACCGGGACGAGCTGGACAAGGTGCAGCGCGAGCTGCGCGCGGTGCCGGGCGTGACGGCGTTGATCTACGACCAGACGTGTGCCGCCGAGAAGCGCCGCCGGCGCAAGCGCGGCACCTTCCCCGATCCCGCCCGACGCGCCTTCATCAACGACCTGGTCTGCGAGGGCTGCGGCGACTGCTCGGTGAAGTCGAACTGCGTCTCGGTGCAGCCGCTGGAGACCGATTTCGGCCGCAAGCGCCAGATCGACCAGTCCGCCTGCAACAAGGATTTTTCCTGCATCAAGGGCTTCTGCCCCAGCTTCGTGACCGTGAATGGCGGCACCGTGCGCAAGGCCAAGGCCGATCCGAACAGCGGGCTGGATGCCGCCGCCGCGGCCGTGCCGGCGCCGACGGCGCCCGAGGTCGACAAGCCCTACGACATTCTCGTCACCGGCGTCGGCGGCACCGGCGTCATCACCGTCGGCGCGCTGTTGGGCATGGCGGCGCATATCGAGGGCAAGGGCGTCACCGTGCTCGACCATACCGGCCTGGCCCAGAAGAACGGCGCGGTGATGAGCCACGTGCGCATCGCCGGCACGCCGGAGGACATTCACTCCGTGCGCATGGCCGACGGCAATTGCGACCTTCTGCTGGGCTGCGACATGGTCGTGGCGGCGAGCGGCGAGGCCCTGCGCAAGGTGCAGAGCGGCGGCACGCACGCGATCATCAACAGCCACCTGATCCCGACGGCGGGCTTCACGCTGGATCCCAATATCGATTTCCAGGGCCCGCGGCTGCGCGAGATGATCCGCGAGGAAGCCGGCGACAACCTGAGCGAGTTCGTCGACGCCACCAAGCTGGCGACGGCGATCATGGGCGATTCCATCGCCACCAACCTGTTCATGCTGGGCTACGCCTATCAGCGCGGCCTGGTGCCGGTCAGCGAGGACGCGCTGCACCAGGCGATCGAGCTGAACGGCGTCGCCGTCGACAACAACAAGCGCACCTTCGCGCTCGGCCGGCTCGCCGCGCACGATCTCGGCGCCGTGGAGGCGGCGGCGACGCCGCAGATCGCCGCGCCGTCGACACCGCCGGCCGAGACACTGGACGACGTGATCGACCGGCGCGTGAAATTCCTGACCGACTATCAGGACGCCGCCTATGCCCGGAGCTATCTCGGTTACGTGCGCAAGACGGCCGACATCGAGGCCGAGCGGGCCAAGGGCAAGACCGGCCTGACGGAAGCGGTGGCGCGCTATCTGTTCAAGCTGATGGCCTACAAGGATGAATACGAGGTCGCCCGGCTCTACACCGACGGCGAGTTCGAGCGCAAGCTGCGCACGCAGTTCCAGGGCGACTACAAGCTGACCTTCCACCTGGCGCCGCCCCTGTTCGCGAACCGCGATCCCGACACCGGCGAGCTGCAGAAGAAGGCGTTCGGGCCCTGGGTGTTCAAGGCCTTCAAGCTGCTGGCGAAAATGCGGCGCCTGCGCGGCACCCGCTGGGACGTCTTCGGTTACACGGACGAGCGCCGCAGCGAGCGGCAGCTCATCGTCGACTATCGCCAGACCGTGGACCGGATCCTGGGCGCGCTCAACGTCGAGAACCACGCCCTTGCCTGCGAGATCGCCCGCGTGCCGGAGGAGATCCGCGGCTACGGCCACGTGAAGGAACGCCACCTCGCCGCCGCCAAGGTGAAGGAGGGCGAGCTGCTGGCCGCCTTCCACAATCCGACGCCGCAGGCGACCGCAGCGGAGTAGGACATGACCGAACAGCAATCCACCATCGTCGTCGGCGTCGGACCGGGCCTGGGCGCGGCCGTCGCGCGGCGGTTCGCCAAGGCCGGCTATGCCGTCGCGTTGGCGTCACGCAACGCCGACAAGCTGGCGCCCCTTGTCGACGAGATCTCGCAGGCCGGTGGCACCGCCAAGGCCTATGCCTGCGACGCCACCAGCGAGGCCGACGTACAGGGCCTGTTCGCGGCGGCCGAGGCCGATCTGGGACCGGCCGGCGTCGCCGTCTTCAACGCCAGCGGCCGGGTGCGGAAGCCCTTCGTCGACATCGAGGCGGACGAGTTCATCGAGGCCTGGATGCGCGGCTGCTTCGGCGGATTTCTCGTCGGCCGCGAGGCGGCGCGGCGCATGCAGCCGCGCAAGTCGGGCTCGATCCTGTTCACCGGCGCGACCGCGAGCGTCAAGGCGCTGGCCCAGTCGGCCGGCTTCGCGGTGCCGAAATACGGCCTCAAGGCGCTGGCCGAATCCATGGCCCGCGGCCTGCAGCCCGACGGCATCCATGTGGCCCATTTCGTCATCGACGGCGGCATCGGCCACGACGACGGCGACAGGTTCCTGGCGCCCGACGCCATCGCCGAGACCTATTACCAGACCCACGCCCAGCACCGCAGCGCCTGGTCGACGAACGTCGAGGTGCGGCCCTGGGTGGAGAGTTTTTAGGTGGGCGAATTTGGGCGGTTTGTCGGGACCGCCGTCGTTTGAACTTGATGGCCGATCCTTCGAGACGCGCCCTGCCGGGCGCTCCTCAGAGCGTGTGAATGAATTACTCACGACCGAAAAGAAGCCGTCATGCTGGCGCAGGCCAGCATCCAGCGGCATCGCAACCTGTTCAAAAACAACAAACGTGGATCCTGGCCTTCGCCAGGATGACAACC
>JANQKO010000036.1 GCA_028281075.1 Alphaproteobacteria bacterium
CGGCCAGATGCGCGACGACCGAGGGGCCGGCATCCATCCGCACGACGCCGAGGCGCCAGGGCAGCCGGTCGCGGAAGAACAGGTCGTTCGAATGCCGCAGCCTGGTCTCGGCCAACAGCGTGCCGGCGTCCGGCACCTCGCGCCATTCCAGCGCGTCCGACAGGCAGTTCCCGCAGATCTGCCGCGGCGGATATTGCACCGTGCCGCAGCCGGCGCAGACCTGCAGCCCGAAGCGGCCGGCCGCCGCCATGGCCGTCAGCCCCTGGGCCTCGCGCGAGCGGTTCGCGGGCGGCAGGGTCGGCGCCCGTGTCCGCTTGACCGGGTCCTTCTTTCTCGGTGGCGGCAGCGGCGTCGTCATGCCGCCGCCCGGGCCAGGATCGCGGCCGAGGTGCAGAGGCCGCGGTCGTAGTTGATCATGCCGAAGCAGGAGACCAGGCCGCGCCGCGCGTCCGCCACGACCGCGCCCAGGGTCTCGCCGGTCAATTGCCGGATCGCCTCGACCAGGCCCAGTGAACCGCCGGCCGCCCCCGCCTGGCCGGCCGACAACTGGCCGCCCGAGGTGTTGAACGGAAAATCGCCGCCGGCCGTCAGGTCGCGGGCGCGCACGAAGGCCGGCGCCTCGCCCTTGGCGCAGAAGCCCAGATCCTCGATCTGCATGAAGCAGATCACGGGATAGTCGTCATAGGCCTGGACGAAATCGATCTCGTCCGGGCCGCAGCCGGCCATGTCGTAGAAGGCATCGCGGTCCATGGCCCAGCCGCCGCGGATCTGGATCGGGTCGTCGGGAAAGGCGTTGTGCCGCTCGATCGTGGCCTCGATCGTCACATAGGGCAGGCCGAGCCCGTCGGCCCGGTCCACGGGCATGACCAGGAAGGCCTCGGCGCCGGCGCACGGCATCACGCAGTCGAACAGCCGCAGCGGCTCGGCGATCGGCCGCGCGTCCAGATAGGCGGCCAGTGTCAGGGGCCGTTTCATCAGGGCGTTCGGATTGCGCAGCGCGTTGTCGCGCTGGGCGATGCAGAGCTTGCCGAAATCCTCCCGCCGGGCGCCGAAGGCGCGCATGTAATGGTCGGTCAGGAAGGCGAAGCTGGCGTTCGGTCCGCCCGAGCCATAGGGATAGACCGCGTCGTTGGCGAACTGGCTGAAGCTGGCGACGGTGCGGCGGAAGCTGTCGACATGGTTGGTGTCGGCGGCGATGCAGGCGACGATGTCGGCATCGCCCGCCTGCACGGCCCGCGCGGCGCGGCGCAGCGCCACGACGCCGCTGGCCCCGCCCATGGGGATATGGTCCAGCCAGCGCGGCGACATGCCCAGGTGCTGGGTCAGCCCGACGGCCGTGTCGGGCGCCAGCGTGAAGCTGGACACGCACATGCCGTCGACGTCGTGCTTGCCGATGCCGGCCCGCTCGATCAGGGCCGCCAGCGCCCGGCCGCAGAACCAGTGCGCGCCGCGGATCGAATGCCGCACATACGCCACCGTCACCGGCGCGCAGACGGCGACGCCGTCATAGCCCCGACGCCCCCCGGCCATGGCCGTTCAGGCGTCGGCGCTCGGCCGTGCCGCCACCAGGTCGTACCAGCGCCTGATGTTGGCGCAGTCCTCGGGCACGGCGAAATCGATGCGGGTCGCGAAGCCGAACATGACGAAGGCGGTGATGTCGGCGATGGTGAACCGCGGTCCGGCGACGAATTCGTTGCCGGCGAGCTGCGCGTCCAGCTTCGCGCAGAACCGCGTCGCCGCGGCCCTGCCGCGCTCGGCCAGCGCCGGGATCTGCGGCACGCCGTCCGGCATGCCGGCCAGGCCCCGGTCGGCGAACATCGGCAGGCTGTTGCGCGCCGCCTCGCCGATCGACTGGAAGCCCTGCAGCTCGCAGCGCCGGCTCCACATCTCGACGACCGCCTTGTCCCTGGCGTCGACGCCCATCAGCGGCGGCTCGGGCCGGATCTCCTCGAAATAGCGGCAGATCGCCACCGTTTCAGAAATGCAGGTGCCGTCGTCCAGCTCCAGGACCGGGATCGTGCGGTCCGGATTGACCTTCTCGAAGGCGGAATCGAACTGCCCCGCCTCGCGCGTGTTGATCTCGACCGTCGGCACCTCGATGCCCTTCTCGGCGAGAAAGATCCGCACGCGCCGCGGATTCGGCGCCAGGTGAAAATCGTACAGCTTCATGGATGCGTCACCTCCCGACAGCCCCCTATCGGCGACGACTCTATACCAAAGGCACGGGATATCGACCGTGTTTCACGGCGCCGGCGGAGAGTCAGCGCGGGTCAGGCGGCGGCGCCCGCCGCCGCCTGGAGGGCCGCCGAGAGGCCGTCCAGCGCGGCGTCGAGTTCGGGCATCGGCAGCAGGCCGAAGCCCAGACGGAAGACCCGGGCCTCGTCGCCGAACCAGGCGCCGTTGCCGACGCGGACGCGCTGGCCCGTCAACGCGGCGTGGAAGCGGCCGACGGCGGCCGCGTCGAAGACCGACGGCTTCAGGCGCGCGCAGCAAAGCGCGCCGGCGTCCGGGCGGACCCAGTCGACATGGGCCGTGTTCGCTTTCGCCCAGGCCGCCGTCCGCGCCAGGCCGTCGGCCAGATGCCGCCGCCGGTCGCCGATGATGCGGTCGCGCCGTTCGAGCACTTTCAGGGCCAGCG
>JANQKO010000387.1 GCA_028281075.1 Alphaproteobacteria bacterium
GGCCGCGACATAGTCCTTCAGGCTGATCGGCGTCTCGCCGTTGATCGAGCGGAAGCGCGCCAGCGCCAGCAGGTCGTCGCGCCGGTCGGTGTCCTCGTAAATGCCTTCCTTCAGCACCGGGCCGAAATTCTGCCAGAACTCGGTATATTCCTCCGGCGCCTTCTCGGCCTTCTTCTTCAGCTCGGACAGCACGCGGTTGGTCACCGCCTTGCCGATATGGGTGACCATCGGGCTCGACTGCAGCATCTCCCGGCTGATGTTGAGCGGCAGGTCCTCGCTGTCGACGATGCCCTTCAGGAAGCGGAGATAGCCGGGCACCAGGCCCTCGCACTCGTCGGCGATGAAGACGCGCTTGACGTAGAGCTTGACGCCGTGCCGGCGGGCCGGGTCGAACAGGTCGAACGGCCGCTGCGTCGGCACGAACAGCAGCACGGCATATTCGATCTTGCCCTCGGCCTTGTAATGGACGGTCAGCCAGGGATCGTCGAAGCCGCGGCCGACATGGTGATAGAACTCCTTGTACTGATCCTGCGTGATGTCCTTCTTCGGCCGCGTCCACAGCGCCGAGGCGGCGTTCAGCGCCTCCTCGCCCGCGTCGCTCAGCAGCACGATCGGCAGGGCGATATGGTCGGAATGGGTCTTGACCACGCCCTTCAGGCGCTCGGGCTCGAGCCATTCGTCCTCGCCGTCGCGCAGGTGGATGACGATCGTCGTGCCACGGCCGTCGCGCTCGGACTCGGCGATGGTGAATTCGCCGAGGCCGTCCGACGACCATGTCCAGGCCTGGTCCTCGCCGGCCCGGCGGCTGATCACGTCGACCCGGTCGGCGACCATGAACACGGAGTAGAAGCCGACGCCGAACTGGCCGATCATGGCCATGTCCTCGGCGGCGTCGCCCGAGAGCTGCTCGACGAAGGCGCCGGTGCCCGAGCGCGCGATGGTGCCGAGGTCGGCGATCAGGTCGTCGCGGTTCATGCCGATGCCGTTGTCGGCGAGTTCGATCGTGCGGGCTGATCTATCGATCCGCAGCGACAGGCGGAAGTCGGGATCGTCCGACGTCAGCGCCGGCTCGGTGATGGCCCGGTAGCGCAGCTTGTCGCAGGCGTCCGACGCGTTCGAGATCAGCTCGCGCAGGAAAACCTCCTTGTCGCTGTAGACGGAATTCACCATCAGCTTCAGCAGCTTGGCCACCTCGGCTTGGAACGACAGTTTTTCCTCGCTCATATCGGTCCCGCTCTTATTCGCTCGGATGCATGTTCGCGGCATTGAAACGCCGATGCGCCGTCAAGACAACGGCGGACCGGCCCATCGCGATGTCGGAAGAGGTTTGGGGCCGCCCGTCGGCGGCCCCGGGGTACGCATACAGACGCGCGCTACAGATACGCGTCGATCGACAATCCGGTGGATAGCTGATTCGCGCCCGCCGTGCCAGTGACGGCGGTTACAGGCGAAACCGGTTGTCGCCGACATCGCGCGCCGCCTCAGGACTTGCCGTCCCCGTCCGCCGACGTGACGACGTCGGAAAGCGCGGTGCGCAGGTCCTTGATCTTGTAGTCCGGCAACCGGTAGGCCCAGACGCCATAGCGCGCGTTGATCCGCTCGGCCTCGGCCCTGACGTCGTCCGCCGACTTCATGGCCTTGGCGTCGTCCTCGCTCAATCCGTCCAACGCGACGGCCGCTTCGTCGAACCCGGCCGAAAACCGCACCCAGGTCACATCGTCGACGTCGGCCAGCTCGGTGGTCACGACGAGGCCGTCGAAGGTGCTGAAAACCGCCTTGCCGGCAGTCTCGAAATCGACCTCGCCCGCCGGCCGGACATCGTCGAAGCTGATATAGGTCAGCGCCGAGCCCAGCGCGTTCGGCGCGGTCTCGAAGCTGACCTCGGCGCCCTCGGGGACATTGTCGACGGCGAAGTCGCGGCCGCGCGGATCGGTGCGGCTGATTTGCAGCGCGGCGCCGTCGGGCTGCACGGTCTCGGCGGCGCGGATGCGCGTGCGCTCGATGCGGATCATGGTGGCGTCGAGCCAGCCGGTCGCGTTCTCGAACACCTCGATCCGGCCGCTGGCGAGCCAGGACTGCGCGTCGCCGGGCTTGCGCACGTAGTACCAGCCGGGCCGCGAGCTGGTCTCGACCGACTTGGTCTTGCCGACGATCAGGCCGGCGATCTCGCCGCCGCCGGCGTCTTCCAGGCGGATCATCGTGCCCTCGCCGCCGCCGGCATCGCCGGGCGTAGGATCGGCGACCTGCAGGCGGGGATACTTGTCGGCCTTGACCGTCTTGGCCTCCAGCGGCCGCAGCGAGGCCATGCCGACCACCACCTGCTTGATGGTTTCGAACTGCACGGGATAGCCGCTCTTCTCGGCCATCAGCCAGGCGTCGTCCGCGCCCTTGCGGATGGTGAAGGCGCCCTCGGGCGTGACCACCGACACCGCGGCGACGTCGTTCACCCGGTCGATCAGGCCCGGGAACAGCTCCTGCGGCGGCGCGGCGACGCGGCCGATGCTGCCGCGCTGATAGACCGCCGCGGCCGCGGCCACGACCGAAACGACGGTCAGGATCGCGAGAATGGTCAGAGATTTCGATCGCATGTCGTCGGTCTCCGCCTGTCCTAGTCGGTGTGCCGCGCGCGGCGGCGTCGCTGGATGCGCAGGGCCACCAGCGCCAGGGCGCCGATGCCGATGACGATCGGGATCAGGCCGATATTGGCGAACTTGAGCCGCGCTTCCAGGTTCTCAATGTCCTTGTTGAGATTATGCTGCACGTCGCGCAGCTCGCGTCGGGTCTCGAGGATTTCCTCGCGGGCCTCGGCGATCGTGCGCTGCTGCTCGGCCGTCAGCAGGGCGCCGCCGCCGGCATTGGCCGAGCCTTCGAGCTCGTTGATCTCCTGCTGCTTGGCTTCGAGCTTGGCCTGCAGCTCGCGCTCCTCGGCCAGGAAGGTCTGCTCGGCGGCGCGGCGCAGGTCCTCGACGACGACGAACGGCCGGGCCGACTTGCCCCGGCTGCGCAGGCTGATCAGGTCGCTGGAGCCGGCGAGATTGTCGAGCGCGTTGACCGCCATGTCGGCGTTGGAGGCGATCGGGATCACGAGCTGCTGGCCGAGGAAGCCCTGCCGCCGCAGCCAGAACTGGTCGTAGAGCAGGTCCGAATCCGCCACCAAAATCACGTTGATCGGCTGCTGGCTCTCACTCAGATGCTTGACCGGTTCCTCGCTGCCGTTCGCCGGCTGGTCGGCCGCGTCCGCCGGCTGGTCGGCTGCCTCGTCGTCCGCTTTCTCAGCGGCCGTCTCGGCAGGTTTCGGCGGGCCGTCGGGATAGGCCGAGGTGACATCGCCCGTGATCCGCGCGGCCAGCACGAAGCTGTCGCCGGCCGGCTTGAAACCCTCGATCAAGGCCTGCGGGTTCGGCCCGAAACGCACGTCGTCGGCGTCGTAGAGCATGGCCTGGTCGCTGCTGCTGATCAGCGGCGCGACCTCGGTCATGCCCTCGCTCAGCTTGACGATGCTACCGGCGGTGGCCACCGCGATGGGCCCCAGCTCGCCCATGACGACATCGCCGCCGTCATAATTGCCGGCATCGACCTGCAACCAGGGCAGGTAACGCGTGACGCGCGGCCGCCCCGGCGTGCCGGCGTCGACCTGCTGGGCCGCGGCCCAGTCGCCGACGATCTTGCCGTCCTCGATCGCGACACCCCAGGCCGCCAGCAGCGGGCCGAGATCGGATACGTCGGGCGCGCCGCCGCGCTGCCGGGCGAAGGCGGCCGCGACCTCGGAGAACGGATCGACATAGACCAGCGCCTTGCCGCCGCGCAGCACGAACTGGTCGATGGCGTAGAGCAGGGTCTCGGGCAATCCGGCCGGATGCGCGATCAGCAGCACGTCGATATCGTCGTCGATGGCCTCGGCGGCCCGGTCGACGGTGCGCAGCGTGAAGGTCTCGCGGATCGTCTCGGTGATGGCCCAGGGCTGCGGCCCGCCGCCGCCGACCCGCATCAGCGGCGAGACGTCGGCGTTCATCTGGTGCGCCGTGATCAGACCGATCACCGGCTTCGCCGGATCGGTCAGGTTGTAGATGATCCGGGTCAGGTCGTATTCCAGGAACTGTTCCTTTTCCTGGCTGAAGAACGGCACGACCTGCTGGTCGTCGACCGTGTTGGTGCCGACCAGGCCGAAATAGAGCGACACGCCGGCCGTCAGCGGCACGGCCTGCAGGCCGGCCCGGACGGCGTCGTCCTCGGACTCGGTGAAGGGCTCGGGGTCGATCACCTCGAGCCGGATCCGCCCGCCCGACAGCGTGACGTATTCCTCGATCAGCTCGCGCACCCGCTGGCCGTAGGTCTTGATCTGCGGGATCGCGTTGGCCGCGGTCTCGGAGAAATAGAGCCGGAGCGTGATCGGCTCCTCCAGCGCCGTGATGATGTTGCGCGAGCCGTCGCTGAGCGTGAACAGCCGGTCCTCGGTCAGGTCCAGCCGGGCCGAGTTCAGCGCGTTGTTGGACGCGACGTTGACGGCGAGGAAGGTGACCGCCGCCAGCAGCAGGCCGATGACGGAAAGAACGCCTCTGTTCATCTGCGATCCCTCACCCGGCCTTGTTGGTTTCGACGACGATCAGGTTGGCGAACAGCCAGAACGCGATCAGCGAGAGGAAGAAGACGATGTCGCGCAGGTCGATGACGCCGTCGACGATGGCCTGGAAATGGCCGAGGAAGCTGAACGACGCGATCGTGTCCAGCAGCACCTGCGGCGCCCAGGCGGCGAAGAAGTCGAGCACGATGGGCGCGCCCGACACCGTGAAGACGAAGCAGATCACGACGCTGACGACGAAGGCGATGACCTGGTTCTTGGTCGCCGCCGAAATGCAGGCGCCAATCGCCAGGTAGCCGCCGGCCATCAGCGCGCTGCCGATATAGCCGGCCAGGATCACGCCGTGATCGGGATCGCCGAGGAAGCTGACCGTGACCCACATCGGGAAGGTGCAGGCCAGCGCGATGACGGTGAAAACCCAGGCGGCCAGGAACTTGCCCAGCACGGCCGCGGCCAGCGACACCGGCAGCGTCAGCAGCAGCTCGATCGAGCCGGCCTTGCGCTCTTCCGCCCACAGGCGCATGGAGATCGCCGGCACCAGGAACAGGTAGAGCCAGGGATGGAAGGTGAAGAACGGCTTCAGGTCGGCCTGGCCGCGCTCGAAGAAGGCACCGAGATAGAAGGTGAAGATCCCGGTCAGGAACAGGAAGATGACGATGAAGATGTAGGCGAGCGGGGTGTTGAAATAGCCCGTCAGCTCGCGCTTGAAGATCGTGAAGGTATTGCCCATCAGGCCGCCTCCGACTCGCCGTCCGTGGTGATCCGGCGGAACACCTCGTCCAGCCGGCCGTTCTCGACGATCAGCCCGTCGACGGGCCAGCCCTGCGCGCGGGCATGCGCGCTGACCTCGGCGATCACCGACTGGCCGTTCAGCGGATAGACCCGGTAGACGTTGGCGCCGACGCGCTCGACCTTGCGCACGCCCGGCAGCCCGGTCAGCGCGTCGGCCGCGCCATCGGCCGTGGTGGTGATCGACACGGCGTTGTGCAGCTCGGACCGCGCCTCGAGCTGGTCCGGCGTGCCGTCGGCGACGATGCGGCCCCTGGCGATGATCAGCGCCCGGGTGCAGACGGCGTCGACCTCCTCCAGGATGTGGGTCGAGATGATGATCGCCTTGTCCTGCGCCATTTCGCCGATCAGCGCGCGGACCTCGTGCTTCTGGTTCGGGTCCAGGCCGTCGGTCGGCTCGTCCAGGATCAGCACCTCGGGGTCGTGCAGGATCGCCTGGGCCAGCCCGACGCGGCGCTTGAAGCCCTTGGACAAGGTGTCGATGGGCTGGGCCAGCACGTCGCGCAGCTCGGTCATCTCGATGGCGCGGGCGATGCGTTCGTTCCGCTCGTCGCGTCGGATACCGCGGATTCCCGCGATGAAGCGCAGAAACCGCGCGGGCGTCATGTCGGGATAGGTCGGCGCCCCCTCGGG
>JANQKO010000392.1 GCA_028281075.1 Alphaproteobacteria bacterium
CCGTGGGGCGTGACCACCTCGAGGCCGGCAACTCCGTGGTCCTGGAGGTCGAGGCGCGCGTCGACGGCGAGGAGCCGCGTCTGCCGGTGCAGAAGATCACACCGATCGAGAGTTTCTCCGCCGCGGCGCAGGGCAGCATCCGGGTCTTCCTGCGCGATCCATCGCCGCTCGATCCGATCAAGTCGTTGCTGGCGGCGCGCGAGGCCGGACGCGTCAGCGTGTCGCTGCTGCTGAGCCTCGAAGATTGCGGCAAGGAAGTCGAGGTGAGTATTCCGGGTGGTTTTTCAATTGACACGAGCGTCCGCGGCGCGATCAAGGCTGTGCCGGGCGTGGTCGATGTACTCGACCTCTAAGCCGTTGGTTCTGCTTGCATAGGCCGGCGATTCGGTCTATCTAGCCCTCGATTTTATCCCACACGCGGGTTCGCGGCGGGCCGGACAGACAGACCCGGCATGTCGCTCCGGTGTCCGGCCTCGGCATTCAGCGGTTGATCGGATATTGCACCCGCGGCGGCAAACCGGAGAAGAGAGCATGAGCGTCGCTGAACTGCCGACTTTCACGATGCGCCAGCTTCTGGAAGCGGGCGTGCATTTCGGGCACCAGACCCACCGTTGGAATCCGAAGATGGACCCGTTCATCTTCGGGATCCGGAACAATATCCACATCATCGACCTGCGCCAGACCGTGCCCATGCTGCACCGCGGGCTGGCCACCCTGCGCGACGTGGTGTCCGGCGGCGGCCGGGTGCTGTTCGTCGGCACCAAGCGCCAGGCCTCGCAGCAGATCGCCGAGGCGGCGGAGCGCTGCGGCCAGTATTACGTCAATCACCGCTGGCTCGGCGGCATGCTGACGAACTGGAAAACGATCTCGAACTCGATCCGCCGGCTGAACACGCTGGAAGAGCGTCTGGCCGAGGAGAATGTCGGCCTGACGAAGAAGGAGCTGCTTCGCCTGACGCGCGAGCGTGACAAGCTGGTGCGGGCGCTGGGCGGCATCAAGGAAATGGGCGGCCTGCCCGACATGCTGGTCGTCATCGACACGAACAAGGAAGATATCGCCATCAAGGAAGCGTCCAAGCTGGGCATTCCGGTCCTGGCGATCGTCGACAGCAACTGCGATCCGGACATCGTCAGCCATCCGATTCCGGGCAACGACGACGCGGCCCGGGCGATCAGCCTGTACCTGGACCTGGCGGCCCGGGCGGTGATTTCCGGCCTGCAGCGCGAAATCGCGGCCAGCGGCGAGGATATCGGCGAGGCCGCGGAGCCGGTGGTCGAGGAACTGCCGGCCGAGGACGCGGCGCCCGCCGACGGCGCGGACGCGCCGGAGACCGCCGCCGACGCCCCGGCGGTCGCGGCCGAAGCCGAGGCCGGCAAACCGGAGGCGGCCGCCGCGACGCCTTGAGATCGGGATTGGAGTTTCTGCGGCGCGGCCATGGTGTTAGCGGACGTTTCTAGGCAAGAGGATCAGTTATGACGAATATCACGGCGGCGCTCGTCAAGGAGCTACGCGACAAAACCGGCGCCGGCATGATGGACTGCAAGAAGGCCTTGCAGGAAAACGCGGGCGACATGGAGGCGGCGGTCGACTGGCTGCGCTCCAAGGGATTGGCCGCGGCGGCGAAGAAGGCCGGCCGCGTCGCCGCCGAGGGACTGGTCGCGGTCGATGCGGACGGGACCGCCGGCGCCGTCGTCGAGGTCAATTCCGAGACCGATTTCGTCGCCCGCAACGAGCAGTTTCAGGGCTTCGTCGCCAACATGGCGGCTCTGGCCAAGTCCGCCGGCGGCGATATCGCGGCGCTGCAGGCGGCGGACTATCCCGGCACCGGCCGCAACGTCGCCGACGAGCTGACGCAGCTGATCGCGACTATCGGCGAGAATATGAGCCTGCGCCGCGCGGCGGTGATCAACGTCGACAGTGGCGTCGTCGGCAGCTACGTGCACGGCGCCGTCCGGCCCGGCATGGGCCGCATCGGCGTGCTGGTCGGCCTCAACTCGGCCGGCGATTCGGCGAAGCTGGCCGAGCTCGGCAAGCAGATCGCCATGCATATCGCCGCCGCCTCGCCGGAATCGGTCAGCGTCGACGACCTGGACCCGGCCGCCGTCGAGCGCGAGCGCAGCGTCCTGGTGGAGCAGGCGCGCGAATCGGGCAAGCCCGAGAACATCATCGAGAAGATGGTCGAGGGCCGCCTGCGCAAGTTCTACGAAGAGGTCGTGCTGCAGCAGCAGACCTGGGTGCATGACGGCGAGCGGACCGTGGCCAAGGTTCTGGAGGACGCCGGGCGGGAGGTCGGCGCCGAGGTGAAGATCACGGCATTCGTCCGCTTTTCGCTGGGCGAGGGGATCGAGAAGCAGGAGGCCGACTTCGCCGCCGAGGTCGCCGCGCAGGTCGCCGGCTGACGCCGGCCGGTGCGGCCATGCCGGGATTGTAGTAGGTTTCCGGTGATTTTCGGGGGCCGGCACCACGAATGCCGACACTGACGATCGCCAAGGTCATGCCGCCTGGATAGCCGCGATGACAAGTTCCGAAGCCAGCCCCGCTCCCTCCGCCGCCCAATATCGACGGGTGCTTCTGAAGGTGTCCGGGGAAGCCCTGATGGGCGACGGCGATTACGGCATCGACTTCGACACGGTGCGGCAGATCGCCGGCGATATCCGCCAGGTGGCCGATCTCGGCGTCGAGGTCTGCCTGGTCATCGGCGGCGGCAACATCTTCCGGGGCATCTCGGCCGCGACCGTCGGCATGGAGCGGGCCAGCGCCGACTACATGGGCATGCTGGCGACAGTGATCAACGCGCTGGCGGTGCAGAACGCGATCGAGGCGCAGGGGCTGGAGACGCGGGTGCTGTCGGCCATTCCCATGTCGACGGTCTGCGAACCCTATATCCGCCGGCGCGCCGTGCGGCATATCGAGAAGGGGCGGGTGGTAATCTTCGCCGCCGGCACCGGCAATCCGTTCTTCACCACCGACACCACGGCCGCGTTGCGCGCGGCCGAGATGGGCTGCGACCTGCTGCTGAAGGCGACCCAGGTCGACGGCGTCTACAGCGCCGATCCGAAGGTCGATGCCGGGGCCACGCGCTATGACCGGCTGACCTATCACGAGGTCCTGGCCCGCGACCTGCGGGTGATGGACGCCTCGGCGATCTCGCTTGCCCGCGAAAACAATATTCCGATACTGGTGTTCTCCATACACAATCCGGGAGCGTTCGCCGACGTGGTATCCGGGCACGGACGCTTCACGATCATCACGGAGGGAGACTGAGCCATGGCGGAACCGGACCTTGCCGACCTGAAGCGACGGATGAATGGCGCTCTGGAGGTTCTGCGGCAGGAGTTCGGCGGCCTGCGCACCGGCCGGGCGTCGACCAGCCTGCTGGAACCGGTGACGGTCGACGCCTATGGCAGCCAGATGCCGATGAACCAGGTCGGTACCGTCAGCGCGCCGGAGCCGCGAATGCTGACGGTGCAGGTCTGGGACAAGTCGCTGGTCGGCGCCGTCGAGAAGGCCATCCGCGACTCCAGTCTCGGCCTCAATCCGGCCTCCGACGGCCAGCTCGTCCGGGTGCCGATCCCGGAGCTGACCGAGGAACGCCGGCAGGAAATGACGAAGGTCGCCGGCAAGTATGCCGAACAGACCCGCGTGGCCGTGCGCAATGTCCGCCGCGACGGCATGGAACTGCTGAAGCGCATGGAAAAAGACCACGAGATCAGCGAGGACGAGCATCGCCATTGGGGGCAGGAGATCCAGAAGATCACCGACGAACTGATCGGGAAAATCGATGACGCTCTTGCGACCAAGGAAAAGGAAATCATGCAGGTCTGACGCCATGTCGACCGCACCAGCCCGCAAACCGGACCCCGGTCCGCCGGCCCATGTCGCCATCATCATGGACGGCAACGGCCGCTGGGCGAAGGCCAGGGGCCTGCCGCGCATCGCCGGGCACCAGCGCGGCTCCGAGGCCGTCCGGCGGGTCGTCGAGGGCGCGCAGGACCTGGGCATCGGCTACCTGACGCTGTACGCCTTTTCGTCCGAGAACTGGAAGCGGCCGCCCTCGGAGGTCGAGGACCTGATGGGGCTGCTGCGGGTCTATCTGCGGCGCGAGCTGGCGGCGCTGCATCGCAACGGCGTCCGGGTCCGCTTCATCGGCGAGCGCCATGGCCTGGCGGACGACATCGTGTCGCTGATCGACGAGGCCGAGAACCGGACCGCCGACAATGCCGGGCTGACGCTGATCATCGCGCTGAACTACGGCAGCCATAACGAAATCGTCCGCGCGGCGCGGGCGATCGCGCGCGATGCCGCCGCCGGGCGCCTGCGGCCGGACGAGATCGACGAGACGCGGTTCGCCGGCTACCTGCAGACCATCGACATCCCGGACCCCGATATCCTGATCCGCACGAGCGGCGAGCAGCGGCTGAGCAACTTTCTGCTGTGGCAGTCGGCCTATACCGAGCTGGTGTTCATGGACACGCTCTGGCCCGACTTCAACAAGCAGAACCTGGCGGAGGCGATCGATGAGTTCCACGGCCGCGAGCGGCGATACGGCGCCACGAGTGGCTGACGCCACGGCCGGCAATCTGCGGCTGCGCGTCATCTCGGCCGCGGTCCTGATCCCGGTCGCCGTCACGCTGGTCGTCCTCGGGAGCTGGTGGTTCACCGGCCTGGTCGCGGTCGCCGGCCTGCTGATGGCGCATGAATGGGACCGCCTGACGGGCGGGAGCGGCACCGGCCCGGCGGGACTGGCACTGGCCGCGCTGCTGCCGGCGGCGGCTCTCCTGACCGCCGGCGGCCCGCCGATGACGGCCGTCTACCTGCTGCTGGCGGCGCTGCCGTTGATGGCGATCCTGGCGCGCTGGCGCGGCCGCCGGCCGGTCTGGCCGATGCTGGGCGTGCTCTGGCTGGGGTTGCCGTGCATCGCCGCCGTCTGGCTGCGCGACCTGCCCGGCGTCGGTCTCGAGGCCGTGCTCTGGGTGCTGGTCCTGGTCTGGGCCAGCGACAGCGGCGCCTATGCCGCCGGCCGCGGCATTGGCGGGCCGAAACTGGCGCCGCGCATCAGCCCCAACAAGACCTGGGCCGGCCTGGCCGGCGGCGTGGCCGGCGCCGCCATCGTCGGCGCCGTGGCGGCGAAGACGACGGGGCTGGGCGGCATGCCGGGGCTGGGCCTGGTCAG
>JANQKO010000427.1 GCA_028281075.1 Alphaproteobacteria bacterium
CCCGGCCACCCAATTCAGCATACGCTCGTTGGGTGGCCGGGTGGGGGAGCGGGCCGGCAACGGCATTTTCAAACGGATTCTCAGTAGCCCCGTTCGGCCAGCTCGACCTCGATGAAGGCCCGTGCCGTCGGCCAGTCGCCGCCGTGGAAATGGCAATCCGGTGGCGGATCGACGAGACGCGCGAGGCGTGGGTCGGCGACGAAGTGCATGCGCACGACCTCGGCCGATTCTCGGGCAACCGAGGCGATATTGTTGGGAATGTCGTCGAGAAAGAAGGCCGGCGCGGTGATGGCCGAGACGATCCGCGCCACGGCCGGCCCCTTGGCGCCGCTGTTGGCGATGACCGGAAAGTCCATGCCGTGCCGTTGCAGCGACCGCCGCCGCGCGTCGCGCTGTCCGATCGGCACGTTCGACAGGATGACGATCTGCGCCCGGGCGGCGAGGCGGGCGAGCGCCTCGGCCGCGCCCGGCACCGGAGAGAGGTGTTCGGTGCGTTCCTCGAAGAAGCCGGCGAGAAGCGCCTTCACGTCCGCCGCCGGCACCGGCTCCGAGGTATCCCGGTAGCGGATGTTGCCGGTCAGCGCGAAGGACGAAAGGTCGAGGAACATGGCCCGCGGCCGCGCGGCCAGGAAATCCTCGAGGGCGGCGACGAATTGCAGCACCACCTCGTCGGCGTCGGAGATGACGATCGGCCGGTCCGGATCGATGTCCAGATCGGCGATCTGGCGGGCGACGTCGTCGTGCAGTTCCGTCGGCGGCATCGGGTCCTCAATCCATGGTGGCGCCGGTCAGGCACCGATAGGCGGCCGCGGGCAGCTCGGGCGCCAGGTCGCAGGCCTCGCAGAACGCGATCAGGTCCGGCTCGTTGGCCAGCAGGAAATCGAGCACGCCGGCGAGGCTGTCGGGATCGCCGGCGGCGGCGCGCAGTCCGGCCGCGTCCAGGCCGCTCAGCGCCATGAATCGCGGCAGCAGTTTTTCGTCTCCGACGGTGTAGCTCAACGCTCGTAGCGCGATTGTGAGTGCCTGTTCCGAGGTCATCATCGAAGAGTTAACCGATGTTTAAGAAATTGCCAAAACACTATGCCCGTCCGGCGCTTGGCCTGACCTTCATGAGATGGTAAGAAGTCATGGTTACTCCGGGAATTAACCCCCCTGAAGCGAAATCCGATTATGTTGAGGGCATGGCCAAGACCGTCCTGATCGTTGAAGACAACGATCTGAACATGAAACTATTCCACGACCTTCTCGACGCGCACGGGTATCAGACCCTGCAGACGAAGGACGGGATGGAAGCGCTTGCCATTGCCCGGGAAAACCGGCCCGACCTGATCCTGATGGACATCCAGCTTCCCGAGGTATCGGGGCTGGAGGTCACGAAATGGATCAAGGAAGACGATTCTTTGAAATCGATTCCGGTCGTCGCCGTGACAGCCTTCGCCATGAAGGGCGACGAGGAAAAGATCCGGGAAGGCGGCTGCGAGGCGTATATCGCCAAGCCCATCTCCGTCCAGCAGTTCCTCGAGACGGTCAAGCGATTCCTGGACTGAGGGTCGATGACAGCCCGTGTGCTCGTTGTCGATGACGTTGTCGCCAACGTCCGTTTGCTGGAAGCCAAGCTGGCCAGGGAGTATTTCGACGTCCTGACCGCCATGGATGGCCCGGAAGCGCTGGCCGCGGTCGAGCGCGAGGTTCCCGACATCATCCTGCTCGACGTGATGATGCCCGGCATGGACGGCTTCGAGGTCTGCCGCCGGATCAAGGCAGATCCGCGCTTCATGCACATACCGGTGGTCATGGTCACCGCGCTCAGCGACAGCGCCGACCGGGTCCAGGGCCTGGAGGCCGGCGCCGACGATTTCCTGACCAAGCCGGTGAACGACATCGCGCTGTTCGCGCGCGTCCGTTCGCTGGTCCGGCTGAAGATGATGATGGACGAGTTGCGGCTGCGGCAGCAGACGGCGAACAGCCTGGGGCTGAGCGAATCGGTCGAACCCGACATCGACATCTCAAGCGGGCATGTGCTGCTGGTCGAGGATCGCGACGTCTACGCCAAGTCGGTCAGCGATACCCTCGACGGCGAGCACAACCTGACCATCGCCAAATCGGACGAGGAGGCGGTCGCCGTCGCCCGGGGCGGCCAGTTCGAGCTGATCATCGTCAGCCTGGCGTTGCAGGGCGCCGACGCCCTGCGCCTGTGCTCGCAGCTTCGCAGCATGGACGAGACCCGCCAGGTGCCGCTGCTGGTCCTGGTCGACGACACGCCGGACGAAATGGCCCGCATGGTGAAGGGCCTGGACCTGGGCGTGAACGATTATCTGATCCGGCCGATCGACCGCAACGAGCTGCTGGCGCGCGCCCGCAGCCAGATCCGGCGCAAGCGCTACGAGGACCAGCTCCGCAGCAATTACGAGCTGAGCATGACCATGGCCGTGACCGACACGGTTACCGGCCTCTACAACCGCCGCTACATGGAGCTGCACCTGCAGCGGCTGGTCGAGCGGTCGAGCCAGGGCGGCCATCCGGTCTGCCTGCAGATCCTCGACATCGACCATTTCAAGACCGTCAACGATACCCATGGGCATGCCGTCGGTGACGAGGTCCTGCGCGAGTTTGGCGAGCGGATTGCCCGCGGCACGCGCGGGATCGACATGGCGTCGCGCTATGGCGGCGAGGAATTCGTCATCGTCATGCCGGACACCGTGCTGGACGATGCCGTGGCCGCCGCCGAACGGCTGCGCGAGGCGGTGGCGAGCACGCCGTTCAAGGTGTCCGGCGACGCCGGGACGCTGACGGTCACGGTCAGCATCGGCGTGGCCGAAACGTCGGCCGGCATCGCCGATCACGACGCCCTGATCCGGGCCGCGGACGAAGCGCTCTACATGGCCAAGAACAACGGCCGCAACCGCGTCGTGACCGCGTCGAGCGGCGATGCGCCGCTGGCGGCCGGGCAGGGCATGTAGCGGGAATCGTTAACGAAAAAGGCCGCGTCGCGAACGCGGCCTCCGCTACCGGCTCGGCGGCCGGCTACTTGATCTTGGTTTCCTTGAACTCGACATGCTTGCGGGCGACCGGATCGTATTTCCGCATGGTGATTTTCTCGGTCTGCTTCCGCGGGTTCTTCTTGGTCACGTAGAAATAGCCCGTGTCCGCGGTGCTCTCGAGCTTGATCTTGATGGTTGCCGGCTTGGCCATGGGACAAACTCCCGTCTGCTGTCTGCCGCCAACATACCCGGCGGCGGCGGCAAGTCAATGTCATCCGGCACCCGGCATCGGACCCGGAACGGATCCGGTCCGGGCCGGTGGCCCGGTCACTCGTACCGCACCCTGGCGACGCCGCGCAGATAACTGAACAGCGGGACGCCGGGGGGCTGCCAACCCTCGCGGCGGCGGACGATTTCCCGGATCACGAACTCGGTGACGTCGATCAGGTCGAGACGCAGGGCCTCCGACAGCCGGAACCAGGCCAGGTCCAGCAGCTCGCCGTTGCCGCCGAGCGCGCCGTCGTCCCGCCCGGCCTCGGCCAGGAAGAAACGCGCATGGAAGCGGATCGGGCTTTCCGGCGGGGTGATCGCGCGGGCGATGTAGTCGAGCCGATCGAGCGCCGGCCTGAGCGCGCCGTCTTCGATTCGGCCGAGCGCCAGGCCGGTCTCCTCGTGGGTTTCGCGGACGGCGGCGGTGGCGAGCGCCCGGGCCCGCGTCGGCGACCATTTGCGCGTCAGCTTGGCGGCGACGTCGGCGCGCAGGTCGCTAGCGTGTGGCGCGCCGGCGTCGGCCCTGTCGAGCCGGCCGCCGGGAAAGACGAAACAGTTCGGCATGAAGCGGTGGCGCGGCTCGCGGCGGCCCAGCAGCACTTCCGGATCGGGCCCCCGCCCGCGCAGCAGGACCAGGCTGGCCGCGTCGCGCGGCCGGACCGGCGCGCCGGTCCGCTTGCCATCGGACGCCGGCGACCTATTCATGGCTCATGACGTGCTTGCCGTATTCGTAGCGGTAGAATGGCACCTTGCCGCGCCGCTTGCCGCTCTCGCGCACGGCCGTCAGCGCTTCCAGGTTTTCGAGCACGTATTTCGTGATGTTCGGCAGCGGCAGGTCCATGGCTTTCTTGACCGGAATCCAATCGAGGTGCAGCAGCTCGCCGCTGCCGTCGATCCTGCCTTCCATGCGCTCGCCATCGGCGGCGAAGAACCGTGCGTTGAAGCGCCTCGGCCTGTAGGGTGGCGTGATGGCGCGGCAGATATAGTCGAGGCCGTCGAGCGCCGGCGCGTAACCGGCGTCGTAGAACGCCCGCCAAGGGCCCGACGTGCGCGGCGAGGCGCCGTTCAGGGGCTTGCCCAGGATCAGGCCGGTCTCCTCGAAGGTCTCGCGGATCGCCGCGAGGGCGAGGGCTTGTGCCTTGCCGGGGCTGGCTGATTTCTGCAGGTGCCTGGCGACCACGTCGCGCAGTTGCGTCGCCGGCCTGGCATAGTGATCGGCCCGGTCGACCCGGCCGCCGGGAAAGACATAGCGGTCTGGCATGAAGACATGGCCGGAATGGCGCTGGCCCATCAGGACGCAGAGCTTGCCGCGCAGGCGGCGGGTGAGCACGAGCGTAGCCGCGTCACGCGGCCGCAAGGCACGCTTACGTTCGTTCGGTTTGTCGGACATGACCGCAGAATCGATAGACGATACGCGATCAAAGATGCACGGGCCCGCGGCGTCTGTCCAGGGGCCGGCGGCGCGGATCAGTCGTCGTCGCCGCCGAAGCCGTGCATGCGCTGCGACCACTGCAGGCCGACCAGCGCGCCCTTGACCCGCGGCAGGAAGAAGAAGGTCAGCGCCAGCGTCACCGGCAGCCACACGGCCGCGTGGACCCAGTTCGACGGCGCGTAGGCCCGCTCCAGCAGCAGGACCAGCGGGATGACGATATGGCCGACGATGAAAATGGTGAAATAGGGTGGCGCGTCGTCGGCCCGGTGGTGATGCAGTTCCTGGGCGCAGGCGCCGCAGGCATGGTTAACCTTCAGGAACCGATCGAAGATCCGGCCGCGCCCGCAGTTCGGGCAGCGCAGGCGAAACCCGCGCGACAGGGCGGCGAACAACGGCCGGTGCTCGGTATCGCCACCGAAATAGCGCGGCTCGCACGATGGCGAACGATCGGTCATGGATGGCCCCTGAATGTGACGATCGCTAGCATGTGGGCGTGCACGGTATTCGGCAAGGTCCCGGTGTCGCGGCAAACTGCCGCATGCCGGCGGTCGTGAACGGCCGGCGGCGGGTGTATCCTGAAGCGCCATGAACCTCGCCATCTTCGATATCGACGGCACGCTGGTCAGAAGCGACGCGCATGAGGATCGCCTGTACTGGCAGGCACTGGAGACCGTGCTCGGCGTTGAGCGCGAGACCTTCGACTGGACCAGCTTTCGTCATGTGACCGACAACGCCATCGCGCATGACGTATTCCGGCGCCAGAACGGGACGGCGCCGTCGGCCGACGCTCTCGCCGCCACCGAACGGCATTTCGCCGAGATCTGGCGGGAAGCGCTGGCCGGTATGCCGGCGCACGAGGTCGAGGTGCCTGGGGCCGGTACCTGGGTGCGGGAACTGATGGCGCATGAGGGCTGGCGGGTCGCGATCGCCACCGGCGGCTGGCGGCGATCGGCGACGGCAAAGCTGACGGCGGCCGGCATCGATGCGACGGTACTGCCCATGGCTTGCGCCAACGACGCGCTGTCGCGCGAGGAGATCGTGACGATCGCGCGGCGGCGGGCGGAGGACACGCACGGCGTCGATGGTTTCGAGCGGGTGGTCTATGTGGGTGACGGCGTCTGGGACGTGCGCGCGTGCGCCAGCTTGGAGATGCCGCTGGTCGGCATGGCCGTCACGGCCGAGGTCCGGGCGCGGCTGACAGCGTTGGGCGTCAGCCACGTGCTTGACGACTATCGGGATGCCGCAGCGGTGCTGGTGGCCCTGGAGACCGCCGACGTACCGGGCTAACGCCTGCGGCCGCGTTTCGCCGGGCGCCGGCCGGCTCTCTGTACCGTCTTGCGGCCGGATCGTCGCGGCGTCCCCAGCGGTTGCGGCGGCGTCAGCATTTCGAAGATCAGGCCGCCGGTAACGGGTGTCGCCTCCAGCAGCCGCACATCGACCTTGTCGCCGAGACGGTAGCCGTCGCCGGACTGCTCGCCCGTCAGCGTCTTCCGCTCCTCGTCATGGATGTAGTAGTCGGGCCCGAGCGTGCTGATCGGCACCAGGCCGTCGGCGCCGGTCTCGTCCAGCGAAACGAACAGGCCCGCCCGGGTGACGCCGCCGACGCGGCCCGTGAAGGTGGCGCCGACCCGGCCGGCCATGAAGGCGGCGACGAAGCGGTCGACGGCGTCGCGCTCGGCCTCCATGGCCCGGCGCTCGGCGTTGGAGATCTGCTCGGCGATGGCGGCGAAATCCGCCGCCTCGGCTTCGCTCAGACCGCCGGCGCCAAGACGCAGGCCGGCGATCAGCGCCCGGTGCACCAGCAGGTCGGCGTAGCGCCGGATCGGCGAGGTGAAATGGGCATAGCGCCTGAGCGCCAGGCCGAAATGGCCGATATTGGCGGGATCGTAGGCCGCCTGCATCTGGCTGCGCAGGATCGCCAGGCTGGCGGTCTCCAGGTGCGGCGTGTCCCGGGCCTTGAGCAGCACGCGGTTGAACAGCGCCGGCCGGACCACCTCGCCCAGGGTCACGGCGAAGCCGATCGAGTGCAGGAAGTCCTTCAGCGCCCGGACTTTCTCGCGGTCCGGCTCGGCGTGGATCCGGTACATGCAGGGCTGCTTGACCTGCTCCAGGGTTTCCGCCGCGCAAACATTGGCGGCGATCATGAAGTCCTCGATCAGGCGATGGCTGTCGAGCCGCTCGCGCCGCCGGATCGCCGCGACATTGCCGTCGTCGTCCAGGATCACCTGGCGTTCGGGCAGGTCGAGCGCCAGCGGCTGACGCTTGTCGCGGGCCTTGGCGATGGCGGCATAGGCGCCGTAAAGGGGGGCGATGACGTCGTCCAGCAGCGGCGCGGTCTTGTCGTCGGGCGCGCCGTCGCGGGCGGCCTGGACCTGGCCGTAGGTCAGGCGGCCGGCCGAGCGGATCAGCGCGCGCATGAATTCGTGGCGCTGTTTGTGGCCGTTGCGGTCGAACCACATGGCGACGGCCAGCACGGCCCGGTCCTCGCCCTCGCGCAGCGAGCAGAGATCGTTCGACAGTTCCTCCGGCAGCATGGGCACGACGCGGTCCGGGAAATAGACCGAATTGCCGCGGGCGCGGGCGGCGCGGTCCAGCGCGCTGTCGGGCCGGACGTAATGGGCGACGTCGGCGATGGCGACGATGACCTTCCAGCCGCCCTTGTTGCCGGGACTTTCGTCGGGCGCGGCCCAGACGGCGTCGTCGAAGTCGCGGGCGTTCGCGCCGTCGATGGTGAGCAGCGGCAGGTCGCGCAGGTCGGCGCGTTTGCCGAGCGTCACTGGCTTCGCCTTCCTGGCCTCGGCCAGCGCGGCTTCCGAAAACGAGATCGGCAGGCCGCTGGCGTGGATCGCGATCAGGCTGCGGCTGCGGTGGTCGCCGAGCTGGCCCAGCCGCTCGACGACGCGGGCCTCGCGCAGGCCGAGCCGCTGGCCCGGCAGCACGTCGGCCAGCACCAGTTCGCCGTTGGCGGCGCCGTTGCGGTGCGACTGGGCGACGACGTAGTCGTGCTTCTGGCGCCGGTCGACCGGCTGAACGCGGAATTCCCGGCCGACCTGCATGAACTGGCCCAGCACCTGCCGGGCGGACGCCGGCAGGCGGCGGATCGTCTTCGCCGTGTAGCCGTCGCCGGCCTTGCTGAGGCGCGCGAGCACGCGGTCGCCCTTGCCGAGCGCCGGACCGCGCAGCTTCTTGTCCACGCGCAGCCGGATCGGCGGTGGCTTGTCGTCGGAGTCCCAGACCGCCGGCCTGGCCAGCAGGTCGCCGTCGTCCGTGTCGACGGCGGTGATTTCGATCACCGCGACCGGCGGCAGGCGGCCGGCCGTCATCAGGCGCCGGCGCCGGCCGCGCTCGATCAGGCCCTCGTCGGCCATCTCGCGCAGCATGGCCTTCAACTCGATGCGCTGGTCCGCGCCGATCTGAAAGGCGCGCGCGATCTCGCGCTTGCCGACCCGGCTGGGGCTGTTGTTGATGAACTCGAGAAGCTCGGACTTGCTGGGCAGCTTGGCGGCGCGCCGGGCCACGGATCAATCGGCCTCGGCCATGTCGGACTTTCCAGCCGGCTTCTTCGCCGGCTTCTTCTTCGCCGCCGGCTTCTTGGCGCCCGCCTTTTTGGTCGTGGTCTTCTTCTTCGCGGGTGCCTTTTTCTTCGCCGCCGGCTTGCGCTTGCCGCCGCCCTTCGCGACGCGGGCCGCGATCAGCTCGACCGCCTGCTCGATGGTGATGTCGTCGGGACTCTGGTCCTTCGGGATCGTGGCGTTGACGCTGCCATGCTTGACGTAGGGACCGTAGCGGCCGTCCATCACCGAGATCGGCTTGCCGTCGTCGGGATGCTCGCCCAGCTTGCGCAGCTCGGTCGGGCCGCGGCGCGCGTTGCCGCTGCTCTTCGCGTCGGCGACGATGCTGACGGCGTGATTGAGGCCGATGGTCAGCGCCTCCTCGGTGCTGTTGAGGCGCGCGTACCTGCCGTCATGCTGCAGGAACGGGCCGTAGCGGCCGATCCCGGCGTAGATCGGCTTGCCGTCTTCGGGATGCGGGCCGACCTCGCGCGGCAGCGCCAGCAGCCGGCAGGCAATCTCGAAGGTCAACTGGTCGGGCGGCAGGTCCTTCGGCAGCGAGGCCCGTTTCGGCTTCTCCTTGCCCTCGGGCTCGCCGAGTTGCAGGTAGATGCCGAACGGTCCCTTGCGCAGGCTGACATCCAGGCCGGTCTCCGGATCCTGGCCCAGCACCATCGGCCCGTTGCTGCCGATGCCGGCGGTCTTGTCGTCCTCGTCGGCGCCGGTCAGCGGCCGGGTATAGCGGCAATCGGGATAGTTCGAGCAGCCCAGGAAGAAGCCGTAGCGGCCGCCCTTCAGGCTCAGCTTGCCGTCGGTGCAGGCCGGACAGACCCGCGCCTCGCCGAGGTCGGGATAGAGGTGCGGCGCCAGGATCTCGTCGACCTTGGACAGCACGTCGCGGACCCGGAGCTCGGTGGTTTCGTCGACGGCGCCGGTGAAATCGCGCCAGAACTCGCGCAGCACCGCCTTCCAGTCGACATTGCCGGCCGAGACGTCGTCGAGCCGGTTCTCCAGGTCGGCGGTGAAGCCGTATTCGACATAGCGGTTGAAGTAGCTGGTCAGGAACGCCGTCACCAGCAGGCCCTTGTCCTCGGGCAGGAAACGCTTCTTGTCGAGCTGGACATAGGCGCGGTCCTGCAGCGTCGACAGGATCGAGGCGTAGGTCGAGGGCCGGCCGATGCCCAGCTCCTCCAGCTTCTTGACCAGCGTCGCCTCGGAATAGCGCGGCGGCGGCTCGGTGAAATGCTGGTTCGGCCGCACCGCGCGCCGGTCCAGCGCCTCGCCCTCGCCGACCCGGGGCAGGCGGCGGGCCTCGTCGTCGTCGCCGCTGTCGTCGCGGCCTTCCTCGTAGAGCTTCATGAAGCCGGGGAAATCGACCACCGTGCCGGTCGCCCGCAGGATGGTGCGCCGGTCGGCCGGCGCGATGTCGACCGAGGTGCGCGACAGCCGCGCGCTTTCCATCTGGCTGGCGATCGTGCGTTTCCAGATCAGGTCGTAGAGCCGTCGCTGGTCGTCGTCCAGCCGCGCGCCGATCTCGGCCGGCAGGCGGCCGAGGTTCGTCGGCCTGATGGCCTCGTGCGCCTCCTGTGCGTTCTTCGCCTTGGTCTTGTAGATGCGCGGTTCCGCCGGCAGGTAGTCCCGCCCGTACTGGCCGGCGATCACGTCGCGGCTGGCCTGGATCGCTTCCGCGGCCATCTGCACGCCGTCGGTCCGCATATAGGTGATCAGGCCGACCGTCTCGCCGCCGATGTCCAGGCCTTCATAGAGGCGCTGGGCCACCTGCATGGTGCGGCGGGCGCCGAAGCCGAGCTTGCGTGAGGCCTCCTGCTGCAGGGTCGAGGTGGTGAATGGCGGCTGTGGATTGCGGCGGCCGGGCTTGGTCTCGACCTTGAGGACGGCGAAGTCCTCGGCCTCGATGGCGGCGACCGCGGCCGTCGCGTCGGCCTCGTTCGCCAGCGAGAACTTGTCGAGCTTCTCGCCGTTGAGATGGGTCAGGCGGGCCGTCAGGTTCTCGCCGTTCCTGGTGCCGAAATCGGCCTCGACGCTCCAGTACTCCCGCGGCTTGAAGGCTTCGATCTCGAGCTCGCGTTCGCAGATCAGCCGCAGCGCCACCGACTGCACGCGGCCGGCTGACTTGGCGCCCGGCAGCTTGCGCCACAGCACCGGCGACAGCGTGAAGCCGACGAGATAGTCCAGCGCCCGGCGCGCCTGCTGGGCGTTCACCAGGTCCATGTCCAGGTCGCGCGGGTGCGCCATCGCCTCCAGCACGGCCGAGCGGGTGATCTCGTTGAACACGACCCGCTTCACGTCGACGTCGGCGCGCAGCTTCTTGGCTTCCTGCAGGGCCTGCAGCACGTGCCAGGAAATCGCCTCGCCCTCGCGGTCGGGGTCGGTGGCCAGGATGAGCTGCTTGGCGCCCTTCAGCGCGCTGGCGATGTCGGACAGGTGCTTCTTCGATTTCGGTTCGGTCTGGTAGGTGATGGCGAAATCGTCGTCCGGCCGCACGGAACCATCCTTGGGCGGCAGGTCACGCACGTGGCCGTAGCTGGCCAGCACGACATAGTCGTCACCCAGGTACTTGTTGATGGTTTTCGCCTTCGCGGGCGACTCGACGATAACGACGTTACTCATATGGGCGATCGACCCCGTGGCGCGATGATCGTTGGCTCGTTGACCGGACTCAGGGCGTCGATACGCGGTTGCCCGGATGGCGCGCCAGTTTTCCGGCGAGCTCAAGTTCCAGCAAAATGGTTAAAACAACGGATGCTGTCAATTTGCTCTGTCGAATGAGCTCGTCCACCGCTTCCGGGGTGGGACCCAGCATGCCGGCGATCAGCGTCCGCGAGCGGTCGTTGTCGGGGACGTCGGCCGTCGTCTCGTCGGCGACGGTCGGGGGGCTGGCGAGGGCCCGCGGCCGGAAATCCGCCAGCATGGGCGACACCACGGCCAGCACGTCGTCGGCGGTCTCGGTCAGCACCGCGCCCTGCCGGATCAGCCCGTTGCTGCCCCGGCAGCGCGGATCGAGCGGCGAGCCCGGCACCGCGAAGACCTCGCGGCCCTGTTCCAGCGCCATGCGGGCGGTGATCAGCGAGCCCGAGCGGAACGCCGCCTCGATCACCACGACGCCGAAGGCCAGGCCGGAAACCAGACGGTTGCGGCGGGGGAAGTGCCGGGCCTTCGGCACGGTGCCGGGCGGCATCTCCGAGATGACGGCGCCGTTGTCGACGATGGCGTCGTAGAGGTCCTGGTTCTCGGGCGGAAAGACGTTGTCGACGCCGCCGGCCAGCACGGCGACGGTGCCGGTCTTCACGGCGCCGCCGTGCGCGGCCGTGTCGATGCCCCTGGCGAAGCCCGACGCGATGACCAGGCCGGCGGCGCCCAGCCCGCCGGCCAGCTCGCGGGCGAACCTGACGCCCGCCGCCGAGGCGTTGCGGGCGCCGACGATGGCCACCGACGGGCGCGACAGCATCGCCCGGTCGCCCCGCACGTAGATCACCGGCGGCGCGTCGGGAATCGCCGCCAGCCGGGCCGGATAGGCATCCTCGCCCAGCGTCAGGGGATGGGCGGCGATGGCCGCGGCGCGCTCCAGCTCTTGCGCGGCGGGGGCAGGGGGGCAGATCCGGACCGGCGCGCGCCGGCCGCCCCGCCGGGCCAGCGCCGGCAGCGCCGCTAGCGCGGCGGATGCCGAGCCGAACCGGGTCATGAGCTGGCGGAAACCGATCGGTCCCACGTTCTCGGTTCGTGCCAGACGCACGCGGTCGATGCGTTCCTCGGCGTTCAACTCGAAATGATTGTTATTCATAAGTCAAAACATGCAATAGTTGCGCTCGGTCGGTCAACCATGCTGACAGATGACAAGAACGTGACAAAGCGGCAGGATCGGACATCGGATTCCCGATCGCCGGGTAACCTCGCGGCAAGCCAAAACCTTGTGTGTTTGTTCATTTCCGCGCCCTTAACATGGTGCTCCTGGCGCCGGGCGCCAGTTTTCTCGATGACATGAACGGATTTGCAACGTGACCGGAAAATCTCGCCACGGCCGCCGCTTGCGCGGCGCCCTCGCCGCGCTGGGGCTGACGCTCCCGCTCGCGGCGCCGGTTCAGGCCGCGAATTGCGCCGGGCCGGCGGAAGAGGCCGCTGTTTACGTTCGTGTTTTGCAAAGCGACCTCATGGTCGCCGCGCTTACCTGCAACGCACGGCATCACTACAATGCCTTCGCCACGCGGTTTCAGCCCGAGCTGATCCGGCATGGCCAGGCGCTGAACGGCTTCTTCAGCCGGCTCTACGGTGCCCGGGCCGAGCAGAAGCTGAACGGCTTCGTCACCTATCTCGCCAATGACGCGTCGATGCGCAGCCTCGCCATTGGCGGCGACTATTGCCGGCGGGCGAACGCGGTCTTCGACACCGTGCTGGCACTCGACCCGTCTGAGCTGGGCGCCTTCTCGACCGCGCGGCTGGCCGCCGCGACGCCGCCACGGCGTATCGCCTGCACCGCCGGCGAGCGGATCGTCGTCAGCGACGAGTAAACGCGTGACCGGCGCCCCGGTCTTGTTCTTACCGTCTGCGCGGCGTTACTGGAAGTTGATCTCGACCCGCCGGTTCTGCGGCTCGCGCACGCCGTCCGGTGTCGGCACCAGGGGATCGGCCTCGCCACGGGCGGCGATGTTGATCCGCGCCGCGGGATAGCCGAACGCGATCAGCGCGTCACGGACGGTTTCCGCGCGGCGCAGCGAGAGCCGGTCATTATACGCGTCCGTGCCCGCGCGGTCGGCATGCCCGACGACGGAGATGCGCCGGATATTGCCGGTATCGGCGTTCGTGGCCGCGGTGCCGACGATCTGCTGAGCTTCCGGCTTCAGGCCGGAATCATCGAAGTCGAAGAACACCAGATAGGCCCGCGGCACGGGCGTCGGCGCGGGAGCCGGGGCCGGGGCGGGTGTGGCCGGGGCCGGACGCGCGGCGGGCTGCGGCGCGGGCCGGGGCGCTGGCGTCACGGCGGCCTCGACCGCCTCGATGGTCCGCAGATAGGCGTCCCGGCAGGCGGCGATGTCCTCGGGCTGGAAGTTCTCTTCCTTCTCCTGCATCCAGCAGTCGAACATGACCTGCGCCCGGGCCGCCCGCCGCGGCGCCTTGCCGCTGGCGGTGGCCGAGAGGGCGCTGACCAGCCGCTGCCGGGCCGGGCCGAGCTCGGCGACGCCGTCCTCGGGCAGGTCGCGGTTCGACAGGGTGTCCGGGTCGACCGTGCCGCCGCCCGCGGCGTCGATGGCGCGCAGGGCGAAGAAATCGGAATCGGCGTAATCGCCCTCGGCGTACTCGTCGGCCGCGAGATCGAGATAACCGTCATAGAGTGCCCGGTCGAAGTCGGCGCCCGTCGGCGTCACGCCCCGGGCCTGCTCGAGCTGCGTGCCGGCGCAGGCCGCCAGGGCGACGCAGATGCCGGCCGCGAACACGCTTCTTGTCAGTCCAATCATTTCCGTCTCCCTGATCGTCTGCCGTCGTCGTTTCTACGATTCCTGCGCCTTCGGGTCGCCTGCTTGTCCGATCCTGGGTTCCTCGCCGCGCAGCAGCCGGCGGATGTTGGCGTGGTGGCGGATGAACACGAGAACGGCCATGAAGGTGGCGAGCTCTGTCCGTTGCGGGTCGGCCAGCCACCAGGCGACGGCCGGACTGGCGGCAACGGCGATCAGGGCCGCCAGCGAGGAAAACCGGAACAGCGCCGCGACGACCAGCCAGGTCAGGCAGGCCAGCAGCCCGACCGGCCAGGCAATGGCCAGCATCACGCCGAGGAAGGTCGCGACGCCCTTGCCGCCGGCGAATTTCAGCCAGACGGGAAACAGGTGTCCGACCAGGGCGCCGCCACCGGCCAGCACGGCGATGTCGGGACCGAAATTCGCCGCGACGAGCACGGCCGCGGCGCCCTTGCCGCCGTCGAGCAGCAAGGTCAACGCCGCCAATGCCTTGCGGCCGGTTCTGAGGACATTGGTGGCGCCGATATTGCCCGAGCCGATGGTCCGGATGTCGCCCAGGCCGGCAAGGCGGGTCAGAACCAGGCCGAACGGTATCGAGCCGAGCAGGTAGCCGAGGACGACGGCGGCCAGGAACGGCCACGTATAGCTCAGGTCACCGAGCGGATCGGGCATGGTCAGGCCTCACCGGTCCGGTCGTGGACGCAGGCGCCGTCGACGACGGTGCGCCAGACCCGCCCCTGGACCGGCCGGCCGTCGAACGGCGAGTTCTTCGACTTGCTGCGGAACCCGTCCTCGTCGATCCGCCAGGGCAGGTCGGGGTCGAACAGCAGCAGGTCCGCCGGCGCGCCGGCCGTCAGGCGGCCGGTCGGCAGGCCCAGATGGCGCGCCGGATTGATCGTCATCGTCGCCAGCAGGGCCGACAGGCCGAGATGGCCGTTATGGTACAGCTCCAGCGCCAGCGGCAGCAGCGTTTCCAGGCCGATGATGCCGCTGGCCGCCTGTTCGAACGGCAGACGCTTGCTTTCGGCGTCCTCGGGCGTGTGGCTGGAACAGATCACGTCGACCGTGCCGTCGGCGAGGCCCGCCACCAGGGCGCGCCGGTCGTCCTCGCCGCGCAGCGGCGGGTCGGTCTTGGCGAAGGTGCGATAGTCGCCGACCGCGGTCTCGTTCAGCGCGAAGTTCTGCGGCGCGGCGGCGGCGCTGACCGGCAGGCCGTCCGCCTTCGCCGCGCGCAGCGCGCCGACCGCTGCGCCCGTCGAGACCAGGGCGGCGTGATAGCGTCCGCCGGTCAGCTCGACCAGGCGGATGTCCCGCTCCACCATGACGGTTTCGGCGCAGGCCGGAATGCCCGGCAGGCCAAGGCGCATGGCGACCTCGCTCTCGTTCATGACGCCGTCGCGGGCCAGCGCCGGCTCTTCCGGATACTGCACGACCAGCAGCCCGAAGGTTGAGGCGTAGCTGAGCACCCGCCGCATGACCAGGGCGTCCGCCACGGCCCGGGTGCCGTCGCTGAACGCGACCGCGCCGGCCTCGGCCATCAGGCCCAGCTCGGTCATGGCCCGCCCGTCCAGGCCCTGGCTGATCGCCGCCATCGGCAAGATCCGCACCGGCGCGGTCTCGCGCGCCCGGCGCGCCACGTATTCGACCAGCGCCACGTTGTCGATCACCGGCTCGGTGTTGGGCATGGTGACCGCCGTGGTGATGCCACCGGCGGCGGCGGCCTGGCCCAGGCTGGCCAGCGTCTCCTTGTGCTCGGCGCCGGGCTCGCCGCTGAACACCCGCATGTCGATCAGGCCGGGGCACAGCACCCGGCCGCCGCAATCGACGGTCTCGATATCGTCCGCCAGGTCGGCGCCGGCCAGTTCCGGCCCCAGGTCGGCGATCAGGCCGCCCTCGGTCAGCAGGCCGCCCGGCGTGTCCAGGCCGCTGGCCGGGTCCAGCAGCCGGGCGTTCAGGTAGGCGACGCGGCGGCCGCTCATTGGGCGAGCGCGACGGGGCGGTTCGACAGGTGCCGTGACAGCAGGTCCAGGACCGCCATGCGCACCGCCACGCCCATTTCGACCTGTTCGCGGATGACGCTGCGGTGGATGTCATCGGCAACGTCGGGATCGATCTCGATGCCGCGGTTCATCGGCCCGGGATGCATGACCAGCGCGTCGGGCCTGGCGCAGGCCAGCTTGTCGCGGTCGAGGCCATAGAAGTGGAAATACTCGCGGATCGACGGCACGAACGCGCCCTTCATGCGCTCGGTCTGCAGCCGCAGCATCATGACGATATCGCAGTCCGCCAGGCCGGACCGCATGTCGTGATGCACCTCGACGCCCAGCCGTTCCACCTCGACCGGCAGCAGGGTCGGCGGGGCGATGACCCGCACCCGGGCGCCCATGGTGTTCAGCAGGAGGATGTTCGAGCGCGCCACCCGGCTGTGCATGATGTCGCCGCAGATCGCCACGGTCAGCCCGTTCAGGCGGCCGAGCCGGCGGCGGATCGTCAGCGCGTCGAGCAGCGCCTGGGTCGGGTGCTCGTGGCTGCCGTCGCCGGCATTGATGACCGAGCCGTCGACCTTCCGGCTCAACAGGTTGACGGCGCCGGAATCGGGATGCCGGACCACCAGCACGTCGGGGTGCATGGCGTTCAGCGTCATCGCCGTGTCGATCAGGGTTTCACCCTTCTTGATCGCCGATGTGGCGACCGACATGTTGATGACATCGGCGCCCAGCCGCTTGCCGGCCAGCTCGAACGAGGTCCGGGTCCGGGTCGAGCTCTCGAAGAACAGGTTGATCTGGGTCCGGCCGCGCAGCAGCGACTGCTTCTTGTCGATCTGCCGGTTCTGGGCGACATAATCTTCCGCCAGATCGAGAATGGCGATGATCTCCGCCGGCGACAGACCTTCCATTCCCAGTAGATGCCGGTGCGGAAAATAGGGAATGTCGGGAGAAGGGGCGTCGCTCATTTAAAGGCGCATTGTATAAGCTCGCGTCGGACTGGACGCAAGCGGACGAAACGAGGGGATCGGCATGGACGCAGCAACACGGGCGGTGATGCCGCCGGACGGCCGGGTGGTCATGGTTTCCGGCGCCAACCGGGGCATCGGGCTGGCCGTTGCCGGGCATCTGAACGACCTCGGATATCGGTTGAGCCTGGGCGCCCGGCGGCCCGAATCGCTTGCCGACCTCGCCGGCGAGACCGTCCTGACCCATGGCTTCGACGCCACCCGGCCGGCCGATGCCGGGGACTGGGTCCGGGCCACCGCCGAGCGGTTCGGCCGCATCGACGCGCTGATCAACTGCGCCGGCATCCTGCACGATGTCGGCCTGGACGCGGGCGACGAGGCGCTGCTGGACGAGATGTGGGAGGTCAACGTCAAGGCGCCGTTCCGGCTCAGCCGGCTCTGCCTGCCCTATCTTCGCCAGGCCGGCAGCGGGCGCATCGTCAACGTGGTGTCGACGGCCGGCTTGCGGTTTCGCGGCGGCTCGGCCGGCTATGCCATCACCAAGTTCGCGACCACGGGGTTGAGCCACGCGACCCGGTTCGCCGGCTGGGAGGACGGCGTCCGGGTCACCGCGCTCTGTCCGGGGCCGGTCGCGACCGACATGGGCATCGCCAACGTCCAGATGCCGGCGGACGAGATGACCCAGCCCGAAACCATCGCCGCCATGGTGGCGACGCTGCTGTCGCTGCCGAACACGGCATCGGTTGCACAATTGCCGGTGCACAGCATATTAGAACCAACGGTTTAGGGTCGGTTTGCGAATGGCCTTGCCGGCCCGCTTCCGCGGCCGGACGGCAGGGAGCCGGCGGATGACGCAGAGCGATACGGCTGACGGATCGGCCGACGGGCCGGCCATGACGGAATCGGGTTCCACGACGCCACGGTCGTTCGGGGATCTGCCGAAGCGGTTCCGCCTGCCGATCTCGACGGTGCTGCTGGTCGGGTTCGGCGGCCTGGTGCTGATCGCGGTCGCCAGCGTGCTGGTCCTGGGCTTCGGCAGCGCCACCAGGAACACGGTCGACCTGCTGCGCCTGTCGACCGATCAGCGGCTCGACGTCATCGAAGGGCATATCCGCGGCCAGCTTGATCCGGTCCGCCGCTTCGGCCTGGCGCTGGCGGGCGAGATCGCCGGCGGCGGCATCGATCCGGACGATACCGACCAGCTCGAGGATTTCATGCGGGGTGGCCTGAACGCCATGCCGCAGGTCTTCGGGGTGCAGTATCTGCAAGCCGATCTCGACGCCTTCGCCGTCGGACGCTGGTTCGGACCGGATGAGATCATCGCCGTCGACCGCACGGGCAAGCAGGCGAATGACGACCAGCGCGAACACTTCGATTACATCGCGGGTATCGATGGCGACTACCGCTACTACATGATCTGGATTGCGGAACTGGGCCAGACGCTGCTGAACGTCGACGTGCCGGTCCGCCGCGACGGCACGCTGCTGGGCGGCGTCAGCGTCATCGTCAGCCTGGGCAGCCTGGGCGACCTCGTCGCGCAGCTCCGCGTTCCCGGCATCCAGGACGCGCACGCCTATATCCTCTATGGCCGGGATCACGTCCTGGCGCATCGGGCGATGCGGCATAACCCCTGGCGCCCGACCGATCCGGACCGGGATACCGACCCGTTCGATATCCCGCTGCCGACACGGGCCGAGCTGAACGACCGGGCATTGTCCCTGATCCAGGCGCGCGACATCGACGAGGTTCTGAACGACGACAGCGGCCACGCGCAGTTCGGCGCCCTGCCCGAAGGCGACCCGGAATTCGTCCTTCTCGGGCGCAAGCTGACGGGCTACGGCGCCGAGCCCTGGGTCATCGTCCAGCAATACCGGATCGAGGATGTCGGCACGCCGATCGCCCGGCTGTTCCGCACCGGCACGGCGGGCCTGGTGATCCTGCTGGTCTCGGTGCTCGTGGCCCTGCTGATCGGCCGGCGGATCACGCGTCAGGTGCGGACGCTGGCGGATGCCGCCAACAGCCTGCGGTCGCTGGAATTCGCGTCGGCGCCGCGGATTCCGGATTCCCGGCTGCGCGAGCTGGCGAACGCCGGCCAGGCCTTCAACGCCATGGTCTCGGCCCTGCGCTGGTTCGAGATGTATGTGCCGAAGTCGCTGGTGCTGCGGCTGATGGGCGAGGGCGACGGCGCCATCGTCAATTCGGCCGAGCGCGAGGTCACGGTGATGTTCACCGATATCCGCGGCTTCACGCCGCTGTCGCAGAGCATGTCGGCGAACCAGGTGGCGGCGCTGCTGAACGCGCATTTCACGCTGCTGGCGCGCTGCATCGAGGCCGAGGGCGGCACCGTCGACAAGTATATCGGCGACAGCATCATGGCGTTCTGGGGCGCGCCCGAGGACCAGGCCGACCACGCGGCCCGCGCCATGCGCGCGGCGGCCGCGATCGCGCGCGAGATGGCCACCGACAACGCGCGGCGCCGTGCCGCGGGCGACGACGAGATCAGGATGCGGATCGGCATCAATTCCGGGCCGGCCGTGGTCGGCAATATCGGCTCCAGCAGCCGCATCAACTACACGCTGGTCGGCGAGACCGTGAACGTCGCTGAGCGCCTGGAAGGCCTCGGCAAGACCGTGCACGGGGACGAGGACGTGGTGGTCCTGCTCAGCACGGCGACGGCCGAGGCCGCCGGGCTGACCGGCGACCTGGTCTCTCTCGGCCGTCACGAGCTGCGCGGCCATGCCGGCGAGGTGACGGTCTATCGTATGCCGACGCCGGACATGTGAGCCCGGTCAACCGGCGACGGCCAGCCAGAACGGAATGGTGACGAAGGCGCCGAGCAGGGTGCCGGTGACGATGCTTGCCATCAGCACGGCATCGCCGCCATGCTGCCGGGCCTGGATATAGGTTACGGGCGAGACCGGCAGCGTCGCGTAGATCAGCATGGCGACGGCGGCCAGGCCGTCGATGCCGAACAGGCGGCTGACGCCGATGACGATCAGCGGCATGCCCATCAGGCGGATCAGGCAGGCCAGCGCCACCTTGCCGCCGGCCGCGCGCACGGCCGCGAAATCGAGCCCGACGCCGACCGACAGCAGGCCCAGTGGCAGCGCCGCGCTGGCCAGGATCTTCAGGAACGGCGCCAGCGCCCAGGGCAGGCCGATGCCGGAACCGTTGAGCGCAAGGCCGACGACGATGGCGACGATGATCGGGTTGCGGGCGACGCCGATCAGCACGTCGCGCCAGCGCATGCGGCCGCCGCCGCCGTACCTGACCAGCGCGATGACCGAGACCGTGTTGGCGGTCGGCGTGACGAAGGCGATGACCAGGCTGAACAGCGCCAGCGCCTCGACGCCGTAGAGCGTTTGCGCGATGGCGAAGCCGGAATAGGCGTTGAAGCGGATGCCGCCCTGCACGAAGGACGAGAAGCCCGGGCCGTCCACCGGCAGCCAGCGGCGGACCAGCAGCAGCACGGCCGTCATCGCCAGCACGGCGGTGATGGCGACGCCGCCGAAGCGCAGCACCGGGACGTCGCCGACCTCGCTGGTGGCCAGCGTGTGGACGATCAGCGCCGGGAACATCAGGTAGTAGACGACCCGGTCCAGCGACGGCCAGAAGGCGTCGCCCGGAAAGCCGAGCCGCCTCATGCCCCAGCCGAACACGATCAGGCCGAAGATCGGCGCCAGGGCGTAGAGGGTCGCCGCCACGGCGGATCGTGGCGGCTAGGTCCGCGCCAGGGCGTCGAGGGCGCCCTGGAGGATGTAGCCGGCGGCGAGCTTGTCGACGACCCGGGCACGCTGCTTGCGGCTGACGTCCATTTCCCGGACCAGCATGCGCTCGACGGCCGCCGTGGACAGCCGCTCGTCCCAGAACAGGATCGGGATTTCCCGCTTTTTCAACAGGTTGTCGGCGAAGGCTCGGGTCGCCTGGCAACGCGGACCCTCGCTGCCGTCCATGTTGACCGGCAGGCCGATGACGAGCGCGCCGGCATTCTCGGCGTTGACGACACCAAGAAGCTTCTCGGCGTCCGGCGTGAACCTGGTGCGGCGGATGGTGTCGAAGGGGCTGGCGATGGTCCAGGTCGTGTCCGAGAGCGCGAGGCCGATGGTCTTCGTGCCGAGGTCGAGGCCCAGCAGCCGGCTGCCGGCGGGCGCGGCGGCGCGGAGGTCCTCGGGCTTGCCTAGCAACATGGCCGGTGATAGGTCTCGGAAAACGGCGGGCGGCGAGGGACTGCGCGGCCCGGATTGCTTCCGCGAAAGGTCGCATATGTCCGTGGACAAAGCCACAGTGGCGCGCATCGCGCACCTCGCGCGCATCGGCGTGCCGGAAGACCAGCTCGAGCCCCTGGCGGGCGAGCTGAACAACATCCTGACCTGGGTCGAGCAGCTCGACGAGCTGGACACGTCGGACGTGCCGCCGATGGCGAGCGTGCACGACGAAGAGCTGCGCCGGCGCGCGGACGCGGTCGATGACGGCGATATCCAGGCGGATGTCACGGCCAACGCGCCCGACGGCCAGGGCGGATTCTTCGCCGTGCCGAAGGTGGTCGAGTAGTGGGCGGGTTGACGGCGCTATCGATCGCCGAGGCCCGGGACGCGCTGGCCAGGGGCGAGACCTCGGCGCGGGAGCTGGCGGACAACCACATCGCCGCCGTGGAGGCGGCGCGGCCGTTGAACATGTTCATCACCGAAACGCCCGAGCTGGCCCGCGCCATGGCCGCGGCCTCGGACGAGCGGCGGGCGAGGGGCGAGGCCGGGCTGATGGACGGCATCCCCATCGCCATGAAGGACCTCTATTGCACCAGGGACGTGCCGACGACGGCCGGCAGCCATATCCTCGACGGCTTCACGCCGACATATGAATCGACGGTCAGCGCCAATCTCTGGCGCCAGGGCGCCGTCATGCTGGGCAAGACCAACATGGACGAGTTCGCCATGGGCACGTCGAACGAGACCAGTTACCACGGTCCCGTCACCAGCCCCTGGCGGCGGCGGGGCGACAACCGGCCGCTGGTGCCGGGCGGCTCGTCCGGCGGCTCGGCGGCCGCCGTGGCGGCGCGCGTGGCCATGGCCGGCACCGGCACGGACACCGGCGGCTCGATCCGCCAGCCGGCCTCGTTCGCCGGCATCGTCGGCTGTAAGCCGACCTATGGCCGCTGCTCGCGCTGGGGCATCGTCGCCTTCGCCTCGTCGCTGGACCAGGCCGGGCCGATGACCCGCAGCGTGCGCGACGCGGCGATCATGCTGCGCGCCATGAGCGGCTTCGATCCGAAGGACTCGACCAGCGCCGACAGGCCGGTGCCGGATTTCGAGGCGGCGATGACGGGCGATATCCGGGGGCTGAAGATCGGCATTCCGAACGAATACCGCATCGACGGCATGCCGGCCGAGATCGAGAGCCTGTGGCGCCAGGGCGTCGACTGGATACGGCAGGCCGGCGCCGAGATCGTCGACATCAGCATGCCGCACACGAAATACGCCCTGCCGTCCTATTACATCGTCGCGCCGGCCGAGGCGTCGTCGAACCTGGCCCGCTATGACGGCGTGCGCTATGGACTGCGGGTCGACGGCGAGGATCTGACGGCGA
>JANQKO010000434.1 GCA_028281075.1 Alphaproteobacteria bacterium
TCAGCATCGGGATGCCGATCACCTCGGCGGCGACGTCCATGTCGCGGATCGCCATCCAGGAGCGGCCGATCTCGCTGCGCACCAGGTTCTTCATCAGCAAAGCCAGCACGACGACGAAGGCGAGCGTGAAGACGTAGCGGGCCTCGGCGCTGACGATGGGAAAACCGAGGATCGACATCTTCGGCGCCGAGATCACGCCGGAGGAGGAATAGTTGGTGAACCAGCCGAAATGCGTGATCGTCCATTCGATGAAGAAATGCGCCGCCAGCGTGGTGACGGCGAGATAGAAGCCCTTGATGCGCAGGCTGGGCAGGCCGAAGGCGCTGCCGACGATGGCGGTGACGATGCCCGAGAGGATGAAGACCAGGATGATCGGCATCCAGGGCGCGGCGATGGCGATCTTGTAGGCGGCGAAGGCACCGACGGCCATGAAGGCCGCGGTGCCGAGCGAGATCAGCCCGCAATAGCCCAACAGGATGTTCAGGCCCATGGCCGCGATCGACAGGATCAGGAACGGGATGATCACCGAATGCAGCAGGTATTCGCTGGCGAAGATCGGCACGGCGACGAAGGCCAGCGCCAGAAAGCCATAGATGAACCAGCGGTCCTGGTTGATCGGAAAGATCGCCTCGTCGGCGCCGTAGGAGGTTTTGAACTGGCCGGCCTCGCGGTAGATCATCTGCTCAGACCCTGTCGATAATCTTTTCGCCGAACAGCCCCTGCGGCCGGAACAGCAGGAAGACCGTGGCCAGCATGTAGGGGAACCAGTTCTCGATGGCGCCGCCGAAATAGGAGCCGATGAAGACCTCGGCGAACTTTTCCGACGCGCCGACGATCAGGCCGCCGACGATGGCGCCGGTGATCGAATCGAGGCCGCCGATGATCAGCACCGGCAGCGCCTTCAGCGCCAGCAGCGACAGGCTGAACTGCACGCCCAGCTTGGCGCCCCAGAGCATGCCGGCGACCAGCGCGATGATGCCGGCCGCGGCCCAGGTGATGGCCCAGATATGCTGCAGCGGAATGCCGACCGACATCGCCGCCTGGTGGTCGTCCGACACCGCCCGCAGCGCCCGGCCGACCCGGGTCTTGTTGAAGAACAGCGCGATGCCGGCCACCAGCACGCCGGCGATGACGGCGGCAATGATCTCGAAATAGCTGAGATAGAGCCCGGTCGCCTCGCCCAGTTCCTGCCAGGGCTCGTCGGGGATCTTCAGGTCGAGGGGATGCACCTGCGAGCCCCAGAGCGTCTGGGCGAAGCCCTCCGTGAAGAAGGTGAGGCCGATCGTGGCCATGAACAGGATGATCAGCGGCTGGTTGACCAGCGGCCGCAGCACGATCCGTTCGACGGCGATGCCGTAGGCGATCATGCCGGCAAGCGCCGCCAGCAGGCAGAGCACGAAGGCCAGGCCCCAGTTCCAGCCGGCGCCCAGCGCCATCTCCAGCAGGCTGACGAAGGTCAGCGCCGCGAACAGCACGAAGGCGCCCTGGGCGAAATTGAAGATGCCCGAGGCCTTGAAGATGAGCGCGAAGCCGAGCGCCACCAGCGAATACATGATGCCGGAGAGCAATCCGCTGGTGATGACTTCGATCGCGAAGATCGGGTCGGTGAAAATCACGTCAAGCATGGGCGATCGGCTCCGGGCGTTGCGGTTCCGGTGTCACGACGGCGTCAGTGGCTGACGCCGAGATAGGCGGCGATGACATCAGGGTCGTTGCGGACCACGTCGGGCGGTCCGTCGGCGATCTTGCGGCCATAGTCGAGCACCGCGACATGGTCGGACAGGTCCATGACCACGCCCATGTCGTGCTCGATCAGCGCGATCGTGGTGCCGAACTCGTCGTTGGTGTCGAGGACGAACCGGCACATGTCCTCCTTTTCCTCCAGGTTCATGCCGGCCATGGGCTCGTCCAGCAGCAGCAGGTCCGGTTCGGCGGCGAGCGCCCGGCCCAGCTCGACACGTTTCTGCAGCCCGTAGGGCAGCCGGCCGACCGGCGTCTTGCGGATCGCCTCGATCTCGAGGAAGTCGATGATGTGCTCGACGAACTCGCGGTGGCGCAGCTCTTCCTTCCTGGCCGGCCCCCACCAGAGCGCCTGCAGCAGGAAGTTCGAGCGCATTTTCAGGTTCCTGCCGGTCATGATGTTGTCGAGCGTGGTCATGCCGCGGAACAGCGCCACGTTCTGGAAGGTCCGCGCGATGCCCTGGGCCGCCGCCTCGTGCGGCTTCATCTGGCTGCGGGTCTGGCCCTTGAAGGTGATGCGGCCCTTCTGCGGGTGATAGACGCCGTTGATGCAGTTCAGAAGCGAGGTCTTGCCGGCGCCGTTCGGGCCGATGATCGAGAAGATCCTGCCCTTCGGGATGGCGACGCTGACGTCGGTCAGCGCCTGCACGGCGCCAAACGACAGGCTGATATGCTCGACGTTGAGCAGGATCTCGCCCTCGGTGGTGACGGGCACGGTGCCGGCGGCGGCCGGCGCGGCGGAAGCGGCGGCGATGTCGGTCATGGCCGTCAGGCCGCCCGGGCCGAGGGTTCGCCGCCGGCGCCGTAGGTCGCGGCCGGCGAGATGTCGAGGTCGGCCCGCATGGTGCCGGTGCGGCCGTCCTCGAAGGTGACCTGGGTCTCGACCGAGACGTTGCCGGCATCGGAATAGAGCGCGTCGATCATCGGCTTGTAGCGCTCGGCGATGATGCGGCGGCGGACCTTGCGGGTGCGGGTCAGCTCGCCGTCGTCGGCGTCGAGCTCCTTGTGCAGCACCAGGAAGCGGCGGATCTGCGAGCCGGCGAGCGCCGAATCCCCCGCCAGCGCCGCGTTGACCTGCTCGATGCAGCCTCTGACCAGATCGTAGACCTCGGCCCGCGAGGCGAGGTCGGTGTAGTTGGTATAGGAAATGCCGCGCTTCTCGGCCCAGTTGCTGACCGCTTCCAGGTCGATGTTGACGAAGGCGGTGGCATAGTCGCGGTCAACGCCGTGCGCCACCGCCTCCTTCACGTAGGGGAAGAACTTCAGCTTGTTCTCGATGTATTGCGGCGCGAACAGGGTGCCGTCGTTCAGGCGGCCGACGTCCTTGGCCCGGTCGATGACCTTCAGATGGCCGTCGTCGTCGATGATGCCGGCATCGCCGGTATGCACCCAGCCCTCGTCGTCCAGCGTCTCGCGGGTGGCCTCGTCGTTCTTGAAATAGCCGACGAAGGCGCCCGGACTCTTGTAGATCACCTCGCCCTCGTCGGTGATGCGCACGTCGACGCCGGGCGCCGGCGGACCCACCGTGTCAGGCTTCACGCCGCCGTTGCGCTGAATGCAGACATAGGCCGAGGACTCGGTCTGGCCGTAGAGCTGCTTCAGGTTGATGCCCATCGAGCGGTAGAAGCTGAACACGTCCTCGCCCAGCGGCGCGCCGCCGGTATAGGCGATGCGCATGCGGCTGAGGCCGAGATTGTTCTTCAGCGGTCCGTAGATCAGCAGCTCGCCGAGCGCGTAGAGCAGCCGGTCGCCGGCCGAGACCGGCCTGCCGTCGAGGATCGCCGGCCCGCAGCGCCTGGCGACCCCGGTGAAGTAGCGGTAGAGCCGCTGCTTGACGCGGCTGGCGTCCTCCATGCGGATCTGGATCTGGGTCAGGAAGCCCTCGAAGATGGCCGGCGGGGCGATGAACGAGGTCGGCCCGATATCGCGCAGGTCCATCATCACGGTGTCGCTGCTCTCGGGGCAGTTCACGGTGAAGCCGGCGACATGGTGCTGGCCGTAGGAAAAGAAGTGATCGCCGACCCAGGCCAACGGCAGATAGGCCAGGATCTCTTCCCGCTCGGTCAGCCCCTCCATCTCGACCGCCAGCCGGCACGAGGTGGTCAGGTTGTCGAAGCTGAGCATCACGCCCTTGGGATTGCCGGTGGTGCCCGAGGTATAGGCGATGATGGCGACGTCGCCGCCCTTGCCCTTGGCGACCTCGCCCTCGAAGAAACCAGCATGCCGGCGGTCGTGGTCGCGGCCCCGGTCCTGCACGTCGTCAAGCGCATGAAGGAACGGCTGCCGGTAGTGCCGCATGCCGCGCCTGTCCTTGTGGATCACGGTCTCCAGCACCGGCAGGCGGTCCATGACGCTCAGCACCTTGTCGACCTGCTCCTGGTCCTCGCAGATCGCCATCCGCACCTCGGCATGCTCGAGCACGTAGGCCATCTCGTCGGCGACGGAATCGGCGTAGAGCGGCACCGGCACGCCACCGATGCACTGGATGGCGTCGAACGACCAGTAGAGCTGCGGGCGGTTCTGACCGATGATCGCGATTCTGTCGCCGCGGCCCACGCCGAGCGCCGCCAGGCCACAGGCAAAGGCCCGGATTTCGGCCGACATCTCGGCCCAGGTCCAGGATTGCCAGATGCCATAGTCCTTTTCCCGGAACGCCGGCCGGTCGCCGAAGGTCACGGCGTTGCGCAGCAGCAGTTTCGGAAAGGTGTCGTGCGCCCGTAGCGACGCCTGCACATCCGACATCGGCAGACCATGCCTCCCAGTCCCTCGGACCGCCATCCAGCGGACGGCCCGCGCCTTGGACCGCCGCCCGGGACCGTTTTCGGTCTCTCGGCGCGCCGGCAAGCCGGTGTTCTATCGGCCCTTATGCGGGCTCTTCACCGCCCAGCCTCCGAGGCGGCAAACCGAAGCTAGTTAAAATAACCGGCCTTCGCCGGTCAAGCGCATCAGTTTGCCGTGATTGCGCGCGTGATGCCACGGCCGGCCGGCGCCGGGACCGGTATCGCCCCGCGATTCGAGCCGAAATCGGCATCGATTTCCGGGCGGTTTCACGTTATCTAAGCGCGGAAGGGTTCATTTGCTGGGATCGCGACGGACGCCATCGCCCTATAACGCGCGCCCGATCAGCGACCACCATAATCCGAAGGGGATTGCCATGGCAGCCGTTGGCACCGACAGCCTCAAGACACGCCGCACGCTCACCGTCGGCGGTCGCGACTACGACTATTTCAGCCTGCCCGCCGCCGCCGACGCCGGCCTGGGCGACGTCAGCCGGCTGCCGTTCTCGCTGAAGGTGCTGCTGGAGACCCTGCGGCGCTACGAGGACGGCCGCAGCGTCACCGTGGACGACGTCAAAGCCGTTGCCGCCTGGCTGCAGGACCGCCGCTCGGACCGAGAGACCGCCTATCGACCGGCCCGGGTGCTGATGCAGGACTTTACCGGCGTG
>JANQKO010000053.1 GCA_028281075.1 Alphaproteobacteria bacterium
ACCTCGACCTGGGCCGGATGGATGGCGATCTTGCCGACGAAGCCGGCCCGCCGGTCGCGCAGGCAGTCGGCCTCCAGCGCCGCCAGATCCCGGAAGTCCGTGAAGACCACGCCGACGGGCTGGGCGTCGACCGCCCGCGCCGCCGCCAGGCACAGCGACTTCGCCATCAGGTAGGGATCGTCGTAGCCGCCGGTCGCCGGATTGCGGGTGCCGCAGGCGCCCAGCGCCGCCGCCAGGTCCTCCGCGCCCCAGGTCATGGCCGCCAGCCGGTCGCTGACGCCGTCCAGATAGGTCTGGAAGCTGAGCAGCGAGGCCGCGGTTTCCGTCGCCACGCAGGCGATCCGGGTCGACCCCGGCGCCAGGCCCTCGCGCGCCTCCAGCGCCGAGAGGTAATGGCCGAGCGTGTTCACGTCGGCGGCCGCGTAGACCTTGGGCAGCACGATGCCGTCGGGCGCGCCCGGCATCACCGCGGCCAGGTCCGGCAGCGACAGCTCGGTGTCGAGCGGGTTGATCCGCACCCAGAGCTGCTGGCGCGACCGGTCGGCATGGGTCTCGAGATAGGCCCGCACCATGTCGCGGGCGATCTCCTGCCGGTCGTCCGAGACCGCGTCCTCCAGGTCGAGAATCAGCGCATCGGCCGGATTCTCGCGACCTTTCGCCAGCTTGCGCTCGCTGTCGCCCGGTACGAACAGCCAGGACCGGACGATCATGCCGGCCGCTTCATCATCAGGCCGGTGCGCACGCAATACGCCACCTCCTGGTCGCGCTGGTTGAAGCCGAAATGCTCGAACGTCACCAGCCCTTGCGTCGGCCGCGACTTGCTTTCGCGCATCTCCTTCACGCGCGTCACCGCGCGGATGGTGTCGCCGTGGAACACCGGGTTGGCGAAGCGCACGTCGGTCATGCCGAGATTGCCCAGCGTCGTGCCGAGCGTCGTGTCGCCCACCGTGACGCCGACCACCAGGCCCAGCGTGAAGAGGCTGTTGACCAGGCGGTGGCCGTATTCGGTCTTCTTGGCGAACTCCTCGTCCAGATGCAGCGGCTGCGGATTGTGCGTCAGCGCGCAGAACATGATGTTGTCCATCTCGGTCACCGTCCGGGTCAGCGCGTGCTTGAACTCCATGCCGACCTCGAACTCTTCGTAGTAAAGCCCCGCCATCGTCGGATCACCCTTCTCCCGCCAGCCGGAACACCGGCAGCGCCATGCCGCCCTCGGTCGCGCGGAACGTCACCTCGACCGCCTTGCCGATGGCGATGGCGTCGAAGTCCGCGTCGACGATGTTGGTCATCATGGTCACGCCCTCGTCGAGCGTGACATAGGCGATGACGTAGGGCGTCTCGGCCCGGCGCATCACCGAATAGCTGTAGATCGTGCCCTTGCCGCTGGCCTCGCGCCATTCGGTGTCGGTGCTGCCGCAATGCGGGCAGATCTCGCGCGGATAGTAATGCGCCTCGCCGCAGGCGTTGCAGGTCTTGATCAGCAGCTTGCCGTCCCTGGCCGCCGCCCAGTAGCGCTCCGTTTCCAGGTTGGTCGTCGGATCGGGATATGTGCGTTCGGCCATGCTCATGCGTCGTTCCTCCCCAGGATCACCGTGGCGCTGCCCATGCGGGTGGCGATCGAGCCGCCGGTGCCGTGCGCCAGCGCCAGCGTGCAGTCCGGCACCTGCACCTTCGGATGCGCCTCGCCGCGCAACTGCCGCACCGCCTCGATCACCTTGGTCATGCCGCCCCGGTTGCCGGGATGGTTGTTGCAGAGCCCGCCACCGTCGGTGTTGAACGGCAGCTTGCCGACGCCCGAGATCAGGTTCCCGTCGGCGACGAACCGGCCGCCCGCGCCCTTCTCGCAGAAGCCCAGGTCCTCCAGCGTCTGCAGCACGGTGATGGTGAAGCTGTCGTAGATCGACACGTAATCCATGTCGGCCGGCGTCAGCTCGGCCTCGGCGAAGGCGATCGGCCCGGACATGGCCGCGCCGTTGTGGCTCAGATCGACCTTGCCGCCGTTCAGATGCTTCACCGCCTCGCCCGTGCCCAGGACCTTGACGCAGCGGCCGCCGAGCGACCTGGCGACCTCCGGGCCGACGATCACCAGGGCGCCGCCGCCGTCGCTGATCACACAGCAGTCAAGCCGGTGCAGCGGGTCGGCGATCATCGGCGAGTTCAGCACGTCGTCCACCGTGACCACGTCGCGCAGCAGCGCATGCTCGTTGTGCTGGGCATGGTGCGACGCCGCGACCTTGATCCAGGCGAGCTGCTCCGACGTCGTGCCGTACGCGTACATGTGCCGCATGGCGGCCATGCCGTAGAGGTTGGTGATCGCCGGCCCGTAGGGCAGCTCGAAGCCGACGTCGGGCGAGGCCGGCCCGTAGTTGCGCGAGCCCAGCGTCGCCACGCCGTCCGCGCGCGGCCGGCCGGCGAGCGTCACCAGCGCCACCGAACAGCGCCCGGCCGCGATGGCGTCGACCGCGTGCCCGACATGGACCGTGTAGGACGAGCCGCCGGTCTCGGTCGTGTCGATATGCCGGACCTTCAGGCCCATATATTCGGCCATGGACAGCCCGCCCAGCCCCGGCGCGTCGCCGGCGCAGAAATAGCCGTCGACGTCGTCCTTCGTCAGGCCCGCGTCTTTCAGCGCGCCCAGCGCCACCTCGGCATGCAGTTGCGGGATCGTCTTGTCGACGGCCTTGCGCGTCGGATGCTCGAACACGCCCGCGATAAAGCCCTTGGCGGGCCGGCTCATACTTTCACCTCGTCAGTCCCTTTCCTTGCCGTCCGGCGCGCGACGCCGGCAACTCAATAGGATTTCGGCAGGCCCAAAACCCGTTCGGCAATGTAGCAGAGGATCAGGTGCGGCGTGATCGGCGCGATGCGGTGGATCAGCGCTTCGCGCAGGTAACGCTCGACATGATACTCCTTGGCATAGCCCATGCCGCCATGGGTCAGGACGGCGGTGTCGCAGGCCTTGAAGGCGGCTTCGCCGGCGAGATACTTGGCGGCGTTGGCCATGGCCCCGCAGTCCTCGCCCCGGTCGTAGAGCTGCGCCGCGCGGAAGGCCATCAGGTTCGCCGCCTCCAGCTCGGCCCAGCTCTGGGCCAGCGGATGCTGGACCGCCTGGTTCATGCCGATCGGCCGGTCGAACACCACGCGCTCCCTGGCATAGTCCGTCGCCTTGTGCAGCGCCGCCCGGCCCAGCCCCACCAGGCCGGCGGCGATCAGGATCCGCTCCGGGTTGATGCCGTGCAGCAGGTACCGGAAGCCCTTGCCCTCCTCGCCGATCCGGTCCTCGACCGGGATCTCCAGG
>JANQKO010000056.1 GCA_028281075.1 Alphaproteobacteria bacterium
TGACCTTCTCGCTCAGCCTGCTCGGCACCTTCCTGGTGCGTTCGGGCGTGCTGACCTCGGTGCATGCCTTCGCCAGCGATCCCGAGCGCGGCGTCTTCATCCTGATGTTCCTGGCCGTTGTCGTCGCCGGCTCGCTGACGCTCTACGCCATCCGCGCGCCCGGCATGAAGCGCGGCGGCCTGTTCGCGCCGATCAGCCGCGAGGGCGCGCTGGTGCTGAACAATCTGCTGCTGTCGGTCGCCTGCGCCGGGGTGCTGATCGGCACGCTCTATCCGCTCTTTCTCGACAGCCTGACCGGCGAGAAGGTGTCGATCGGGCCGCCCTATTTCAACCTGGTGTTCGGCGCGATCATGATGCCGCTCCTGCTGGCGGTCGCGGTCGGGCCGCTGCTGCCCTGGAAGCGCGGCGACCTCGCCGGCGCCGTCGGCCGGCTGAAGGTGGCGTTCGCCGTCGCGCTGGCGGCCACGCTGCTGACCCTGGTGCTGGCCTATGACGGCCCCTGGCTGGCGATCCCGATGGTCGGCATCGGCGCCTGGGTCACGGTCTCGGCGCTGGTCGAGCTGGCCGACCGGATCAAGCTTTTCCGGGCCGGTCCCGGCGAGAGCTGGCGGCGCGCCCGCAACCTGCCGCGCGCGGCCTGGGGCATGACGCTCGCCCATGCCGGCCTCGGCATCACCATGCTGGGCATCGTCGGCGTCAGTGCCTGGGAGATCGAGCGGGCGCAGGTCATGCGGGCCGGCGACAGCATCGAGTTCGCCGGCTTCCACTTCACCTTCGAGGGCGCGCGGCCCATGCAGGGGCCCAACTACAGCGCCACCGAGGGCGTCTTCACGGTGCGCCGCGATGCCGGCGGCGCGCCCTTGTCGACGCTGCGGCCGGAGACGCGAACCTATCCGAACCCGCCGATGCAGACCACCGAGGCGGCGATCCAGCCGGCGCTCACCGGCGACCTCTATGCCGTGGTCGGCGATCCCGACGGCAGCGGCGGCTGGTCGACCCGCCTGCACCACAAGCCGATGATCCACTGGATCTGGAGCGGCGCCCTGATCATGGTGCTGGGCGGTTTCGTGTCGCTGTCCGACCGGCGCCTGCGTGTCGGCGCGCCGTCGCGCAAGCCGCGCCGGGAACCGCTCGGCCCGGCCGCGGCGGCGGCGGCCGGCGGCGATGATTGAGCGGCGAACACCGGTGATAACGGGAGCGCGGCATGGCTGAACGCACCGACACGGGCCCCGTGGCCGACACCGCCGCCGCGCCGGCGCGCGGCCGTCGAATCGCTCTCGCGGTCCTGCCGCTGCTGGTGTTCGGCGGCATCGCCCTGTTCCTGTTCAACGGCCTCTATCTCAATCCACGCGAGATCCCCTCGGCATTGCTGGACAAACCGGTGCCGGAATTCGACATGCCGCCGATCGCCGGCCGCGACGGTGCCGGCCTGGCGGCGACGGACCTGAGGGGCGAGGTCTCGCTGGTCAACGTCTTCGCGTCCTGGTGCGTCGCCTGCCGGGTCGAGCATCCGCTGCTGATGCGGCTCGCCGAAGAAGGTGTCGTGCCGATCCACGGCCTGAACTACAAGGACCAGCCCGACGCGGCGCTGGCCTGGCTGCGGCGCTTCGGCGATCCCTACGACCGCGTCGGCAGCGACCTCAGCGGCCGGGTCGGCATCGACTGGGGCGTCTATGGCGTGCCCGAGACCTTCGTGGTTAACGCCGAGGGCCGCATCGTCTGTAAGCATATCGGTCCGGTCATGGACCGCGACCTGGACGACAAGCTGCTGCCCGCTATTCAAGCGGCCCGTGCCGGACGGGCGGCGACATGCTGACCTGGCGCCGCCTCGCCGCCTGCCTGGCAATTCTATTCCTGGTCGCGCCGGCGCTCGCCTTCGAGGTCGACGAGCCGCTGCCCGATCCGGCACAGGAAGAACGCGCCCGTGCCATTCACAAACAGCTCCGCTGCCTGGTGTGCCAGAACCAGTCAATCGACGATTCCGATGCCCCGCTGGCCGTCGACCTGCGCCACCTGGTGCGCGAGCGGATCGGCCAGGGCGACAGCGACGCCGAGACCGTCGCCTATGTCGTCGCCCGTTACGGCGACTGGGTGCTGCTGAACCCGCCGTTCAAGTTAACCACGCTCGCGCTCTGGATCGGGCCGTTCCTGCTGCTGCTCACGGCCGTCGTCGGCGTGCGGATCTGGTACCGGCGGCAGGGACGCGAACCCGGATCGGCGGAAGGGTTGAGCGCCGACGAGCGGCGGCGGCTTGACGCCCTGCTGAAGGACTCCGAGGCGCCGTGATGCTTTGGCTGGCGCTGGGCGCCATGATGCTGCTGGTGACCGGCCTGCTGCTGGTGCCGATGCTGCGGGCGGCGGCGCCGGCGCGGGATCGGCTGGACCACGACATCCAGGTCTATCGCGATCAACTGGCCGAAATCGAGACGGATGTCTGGCGGGGCGTGGTTTCGCCCGACGAGGCGACCTCGGCCAAGGCCGAGATCGAGCGCCGGATTCTGCGCGCCGCCGACGCCGGCGCCGGCGAGCGGGTCACCGACGCGTCCTGGCGTACGGTCATGGCCGGAATCCTGGCGGTGTTCCTGCCCGTCGCCGCCGTCGCCCTCTATATCCAGCTCGGCTCGCCGAACGAGCCGGGCCGGCCGCTGGCGGCCCGCGATATCCCGGCCGCGCCGGCGCAGCCGCCGTCGGACGACATGACGGCGCTGGCCGAACGCCTGGCCCAGCGCCTGGCGGACAATCCGGAGGACCGCCAGGGCTGGCTGCTGCTGGGCCGGTCCTACTGGCAGACCGGCCGGTTCGATGCCGCCGCCGACGCCTTTGGCCGGGCGGCCGCGCTCGACGACGGCGACCCGTCGGCGCACATGTCCCAGGGAGAGGCCCTGGTCTTCGCCGCCGAGGGCATGGTGACCGCCGGCGCCAAGGCCGCCTTCCGCCGGACCCTGGCGCTCGACGCCCGCCATCCGGGCGCCCGCTACTACCTGGCATTGGGTTTTCTGCAGGCCGGCGAACCGCAGCGGGCCTATGACGCGTGGCTGGCGCTGGCCCGGGAATCGCCGCCCGACGCGCCCTGGATGGGGCCGCTGCGCGGCCGCCTGGCGGAGGCCGGCGCCGAGCTCGGCATCGACGTCGAGACCGCGCTCGCGGCCCTGCCGTCGCCCCGGAGCGCGCCCGCCGCCCCGGGACCGACCCGCGAGGACGTCGAGGCCGCGGCCGAGATGTCCGACGAGGATCGCCAGGCCTTCATCCGCTCGATGGTGCAGCGCCTGGCCGACCGCCTGGCCGAGAGCCCGGACGATTTCGAGGGCTGGATGCGCCTGGGCCGCGCCTATACGGTGCTCGGCGAGGGTGCCGACGCGGTCGCGGCCTTTGCCCGCGCCAGCGGCCTGCGGCCGCGTGACCCGGCCGCGCTCGCCGCGCATGCCGAGGCCCTGATCGCCGCGGCGGACGCCGACGCGCCGCCGCCGGCCGCGGCGATCGCGCTCTATCGCCGCCTGCTGGCGCTGGAACCGGCCCATCCGGCCGGCCTCTGGTATACCGGGCTGGCCGACGCCGGCGCCGGGAACTACGCCGCCGCCGTCGCCGCCTGGCGGCGCCTCCTGCGGCAGATGAACCCCGACAGCGACGAATATGCCAGCCTGCAGGCGCAGATCGCCCGGCTGGAGGACGCGGCCCGCTGACCGCTCGCCGTCCCGGCCGACGGCATGAATCAACCGCGTGCTTCCCGGGCCAAAAAAAGAGGCGCCCGGAGGCGCCTCAAGTTCTATCCAACCGGGTTGAGGGCATCAACGGTTGGACAGAGAGGGAAAGCTTTACGCTTTGGAGGTTCGGCAACGGCAAACCGTCGTCGAACCTCACCCTAATTATTAGCAACTCGCATGCCAAAATTCGAGCATATCTGTTGCTTGTTTTGAGATGAATCCATGCGGTTTTGGTTAATATTCAAGTTATGGTAGCAAACCATCGGCGAATCATTTCCCGGTGACTGCACTTCATTACATGCCGATGACGTGGGAGCGGGCCGGCGGAGACCGTCATCGACCTCGATGTCACCGCAACCCGATGCAGACCGATCAACGCGCCGCCGGGTTGGTGCTGCTATCCTCGCCGGGGCCGATGGCGGGCTTTCTGTTGGGATGGTTGGAAACAGGGCTGCGCCGACGGCGCCTATTGGGAGGAGTTCGGCGACGACCATCTGCAGCACGTGCCGCTGCGCAGCCTGGCCCATGACGGCGCCGACAACCTCGACCGCGCCGATTGACGGGTATTCGCGGCAAAGCGTTGATATCAATAGAAAACCTCATCCCGAGGCGGTCGCGCGGCGACCGTCATGAAGGATCGGCCATCGGGTCCGGACCGGCGCCGCGTGGCCTTCATGCGAAGATTTTTGCGTCCTTTTCCCCCGCCGTGCGTCTAATCGGGCAACGGACACCTGGAAAGGAATGACGCCATGCGCCTTCAGCTTGCCTTGAACGTGCGGGATATCGACGAGGCCGTCGACTATTACGCCAAGCTGTTCGACACGCCGCCGCGCAAGCGCCGGCCGGGCTACGCCAATTTCGCCATCGACATGCCGCCGCTGAAGCTGGCGCTGTTCGAGAATCCCGATGCCGCCGAGCGGCTGAACCATCTCGGCGTCGAGGTGTTCGGGCCGGCCGATGTCGATGCCGCCGCGCGCCGCTTCGAGGCCGCCGGCATCCTCGACAGGATCGCGCCCGGCGAGACCTGCTGCCACGCGACCCAGGACAAGGTCTGGTCGCGCGAGGCCCAGGGCCTGCGCTGGGAATGGTACCGCGTTACCGACGACGCGCCGGCCAATGACCGCCTGGCCGGCAGCGACGGCTGCTGCGTCTGACCGGTTCGGTCGAGTTGCCGGCACCATGACCCTGACCGACGACGCCATGATCCACGTCGAGACCCGGCTGCGCGCCTATCTGCGCCGCCGGGTCGAGCCGGCCGCCGTCGGTGATCTGCTGGGCGAGGTGCTGCTGCGCATGGTCCAGCACCGCGACGACCTGGCGGCGGCGAAGAACCCCTGGGGCTGGCTCTATCGCGTCGCGGCCAACACCGTCACCGACCACTATCGCCGCCGCGCCGCGGAACGCCGGGCGCTGGGGCGGGTCGATGCCGATCCGTCGGCGCCGGCGCCGGACACGGCCGGCGGCGCGGCCGCCGCCGACGAGCTCGCCGGCTGCCTCGTGCCGATGATCCGGACGCTGCCGCCGCGGTATGCCGACGCCCTGCTGCTGACGGACATCGACGGCCTGACCCAGGCCGCGGCGGCCGAACGTCTCGGCCTGTCGCTGTCGGGCATGAAGTCGCGTGTGCAGCGGGGCCGCCGCCTGCTGAAACGGACGCTGCTGCGCTGCTGCGAGGTCGAGCTCGACCGTCGGGGCGGGGTCATGGACTACCACCCGCGCAGACCATGATGGCGGTGAGAAAGGTGGGTTAGCGCAGGAAGGCCGGCAGGGCGATGTCGGCGAGGCCGCTGGCGGCGCCTTCCAGCGCGTGCAGGTCGGCCCAGTCGTAGCGCACCACCGGCAGGCGCGAGGAATCGACCAGCGAGACGTCGCGCGCGCCCAGCTCGCCGTCAAGCCGCTCGTAGAAGGCGCGGGCGCCGTGGTTGGCGTACAGCACCCAGACGCAGCCCTGGCCATAGCCGTCGGCCAGCAACTGCTCGGCGCAGGCCGACATCAGCCGCCGGCCCAGGCCCTGCCGCTGGAAGCCCGGCAGCAGATAGAGCGTGTAGATCTCGCCGCGGCTCGAGCGCCGGCGCGACGGGCCGCAGGTGGCGAAGCCGACGATGCCCGATTCCTGGTCGCCGATCACGAAGATCCGCTGACCCTCGCCGCGCGCCAGCGTCCGCCGCCAGTGCACGGTTTCCCGCACCACGTTCATCGCCTGCAGGGTCTCGCTGGGGATGATGCCGCGATAGGCCTGCTGCCAGCTCTTGACATAGACCCGGGCGATGCCGACAGCGTCCGGGAACGAGGCCGTGCGAAGCGCGAATGTCGTTGCGTTACTCATACGATCGCCGATGCTGTTCGCGGTGCCGCGCGTTAACGTCTTGCTAACCGGATCATAGTCGGGATCGCCACCCGGTGCACGCCGGCATTCGCGCGTTAACCCTGAATGCTTATCGGATCGGCCGAAGCGCACTATCATGCGCGTCGATGACATGAAGCCATGACATGGACGGGGCCGACATCCGTGAGCCAGCCAGAAAATCCGCTCGGCGGCATCGACATCCTTGCCAGCCTGTCGCCCGAGGAGCTGCGCGACCTGGAAAAGCGCTGCCGCTGGCGGCGCTACGACGCCGGCGACCAGATCCTCGACCAGGACGACGCCAACCGCGACGTCTATTTCGTGGTCTCGGGCGAGGTCCGCATCGTCAACTATTCGCTGACCGGGCGCGAGGTGGCGCTGGCGCGGGTCGGGGCCGGCGGCTTCTTCGGCGAGCTCTCGGCCATCGACGAGCGGCCGCGCTCGGCCAGCGCCGTCGCGCTCGCCAGGTGCCAGCTCGCCGCGTTGTCGCCGCTCGCCTTCAACGGCCTGGTCATGCGCCATGCCGGGATCGCCACCCGGGTGATGCGGCAGCTCGCCGCCATCGTCCGCGCCTGCGACGAGCGGATCATGGACCTGTCGACGCTCAGCGCCATGCAGCGCGTCTACATGGACCTGCTGCGGCGTTCGGAGGAGATCATGCCGAATTCGGGCATCTGGGCGGTACGCAAGCTGCCGACGCAGCAGACCATCGCCAACCGGGCCAGCACCTCGCGCGAGACCGTGGCCCGGGCCATGAGCCAGATCACCAGCGGCGGCATCGTCGAGCGCAAGGACCGCATCCTCTACATCCGCGACCGCCCGCGCCTGGAGCAGCTCGCCCAGGCGTTGGATGTCGAAGGCGACGAAGCCACCGTACGGTGAGTTGGAAGGAAGACCATCCCTGTCGTGCCGGGCTAAACCGATAGCTGGCTAGAGAGGGAATCCTCTCTGGACCGTGAGGTCAAACTCATCTCGGTTTGATGTGGTGGCGATACCATTTGCCCTCACCCTAACCCTCTCCCGTAAACGGGAGAGGGAGGGACCCGCGGACGCCAGTCCGTGGGAGGGTGAGGGCTGCGTGTTATTCCGACGCGAGGCCCGCCAGGATGCGCAGGTCGTCGACGAACCCGGCCCGGCGGTCGGCCGGCAGCGGCGCCAGGATGCGCGCCTGCGCCCGCGCCACGCCCGGCAGCGCCGCCATCAGCGCCCGCCGGCCCGCGTCCGTCAGGGTGACGGCGTTGGCCCGGCCGTCATCGCCGGCGCGGGTGCGCGACAGCAGGCCGCGGTCGACCAGCCGGCCCAGCATCTCGGCCACCGTTGAACGGTCGATGCCGCTCAGCCGCACCAGCTCGGCCTGGCTCAGGCCCGCGTTCATGGCGATCACGTAGAGCAGCGCGAACTGCCGCGGCCGTAATCCGTCCGTGCCGACCTCCCGCACGAAGGCCTCGACGGCAAGCTGCTGACAGCGCCGCAACAGATGTCCCGGCGCGTCGTGCAGCGCGAAATCGCGCAGCACCGCTTTATCGTCATCGTCGTCGGCGTTTGCATCGCGCGTTTCGGTATCGGCCATGGCCATTGGATAGCAGGCGGCCGCCGGACTGTCAGCCGGCAATCCGTGTACGGCGCAAGCGCGTCGTTTCCCCGGTGATGGCGGGGAGAAAGGCGGGCTAAGCTGTCCACGGCGAATCGACGGGAGCCGACGGCATGGACTGGACGACCTATGGCTTTTTCCTCGCGACCTCGTTGCTGGTCGGCGCCGCGCCGGGACCGACGACCCTGCTGGTGCTGTCGCACGCGCTCGGCCGTGATCCCTGGCGGCCGGCGGCGCTGATCGCCGGCGCCTTCTGCGGCAACGTCGTTCTGGTCCTGGTGACGGTCTTGGGCCTGAGCGCCCTGATCGTCGCGTCGCAGACCGGGTTCGAGCTGCTGCGCTGGCTCGGGGCGGGCTATCTGATCTATCTCGGCTGGCGCTATTGGCGCGCGCCGGCGCGGCCCGTCGCGGCGCCCGGCGCGGCGGGGGCGACGGCCTACGGCGCCCTCACGCTGCAGGCCGCCATGACCTCGATGACCAATCCCAAGGGCCTGGTGTTCTATCTCGCCTTCCTGCCGCAGTTCGTGACGCCGGGCGCCGGCGCCGGCTGGCAGCTCGGCCTGCTGGGCGCCAGCTATGTCGGCGTGTTCGTCGCCGTCCTGGTCGCCTATGCTCTGGCCGGCCGCCGGCTCGCGCATCTCTTCGCCACGCCGCGCGCGGTGCGCCTCAAGAACCGGCTGACCGGCACGTTCCTGATCGGCGCGGGGTTGTGCCTGCTGCGTTACGAACGGGTCTGATACGACTCTGGCGCGTCAGGTTAAATCGTGCCACCATTCCGCCAAAGAACCAGAACAATAATAATCTCCGGCGGGAAAGTATTTTTCGCCACCCCGCTGGAAAAACACGGGGGTGAAGATGCCGGATACTTTGCTGGTCGGCGTCGACGGCAGCGATGGCGGCGCCCGCGCCGCGAAATTCGCCGCCGCCCGGGCCCGCGAAAGCGGCGCGCGACTTGTCATCGCCTATGTGATCGAGTGGTCGCCCTACACGTTCAACACGCCTGAAGAGAACGAGGTCCGCCACAAGCGGCGGGAAGAGGAGATCAGCCGTGCCCGGTCGGAGGTCCTGCAGCCGATCCTCGACGTGCTGAACGAGTCCGGCGGGATCGCCGAGGGCGTGGTCCGGCACGGCCATGCCGCCGACGTCCTGAGCCGGCTGGCGGTCGAGCACCAGGCCAGCCAGGTCTTCATCGGCCGGCGCGGCCTGTCGAAGCTGCAGGCGCTGCTGTTCGGCAGCACGGCCGGCAGCCTGGTGCAGGTCTCGCCGGTCCCGGTCACCGTCATTCCCTGAGCCGGTCGCACGGCCCGACACGGACATCCCCGGGAGGCTTCCATGCTTCGATTTCCCATCTGGCTGGCGGCGATGCTCTGGACCCCGGCCGCCTGGGCGCAGACGGCGGGCGGCATCGACGAGACCATCAACACCTATGTCGCGCCGGTCTCGAACGCCATCAGCGGCGTCATCTTCTATGCCGTGCCGGTGCTGGGCGCCGACCTGCCGCTGATCGTGGTCTGGCTGGTGGTCGCGGCGGCCATCGCCACGGTCTATTTCAACTTCATCAGCTTCCGCGCCTTCGGCCATGCCATCGACCTGATCAAGGGCGATTACGCCAATCCGAAGGACGCGGGCGAGGTCTCGCATTTCCAGGCCCTGGCGACGGCGCTGTCGGGCACGGTCGGGCTCGGCAACATCGCCGGCGTCGCCATCGCCGTCTCGATCGGCGGGCCCGGCGCCACCTTCTGGATGATCCTCGCCGGCCTGCTCGGCATGTCGCTGAAGTTCGCCGAGTGCACGCTCGGCGTGAAGTACCGCAACGAGTATGCCGACGGTTCGGTCTCGGGCGGGCCGATGTATTACCTCAGCAAGGGCCTCGCCGAAAAGAACATGGGCGGCCTTGGCAAGGTGCTGGCCGTGTTCTTCGCGGTCTGCTGCATCGCCGGCGCGCTCGGCGGCGGCAACATGTTTCAGGCCAACCAGTCGTTCCAGCAGTTCGTCAACGT
>JANQKO010000487.1 GCA_028281075.1 Alphaproteobacteria bacterium
AAATGCTCCAACAGGCTGGCAAGACGTGGCTTGGCAACGGCGGCTTCCATGACAGGCGCTCCAGATCAGGGAATCACGATCAGAGCGAATCACAACAGATCCGCAACGCCAACATCTTCAACACAACACGTTAACCTGAGTTCGTTGCCGTGGCGGGCAGACACTCGGATTGACACCCGGCGGCAAAAACGGCTATGAGCCTGTCGGGGGTCACCCGCGCGGGACGCACCTGAAGTGCGGAGCATGCGCGGAATCACGGGTCTTGCCGGGCGCAATGCCCGCCGATGCTCAGAACCTCGCCATCTCGACACCGTCCCATCGCTCGTCCCGCACGCCCTCCGGGCCACGCACGGCGCCGATCGTCGCGCATTCAGGACCCGTCGCCGCCGCGACTGAAGGGCGGGATCTTCATCATCACAACGTAATGGCCACCAAAGGCGCGATTCTTCGCTTCGGCGTCCGCCAGTTCGGAAAGCTCGGCCTGTATTGGCCCCTGGTCGACATGATGGCCAGGGCGATCGTCGAGATCGATGCCGACGGGTCGACGCGGCCCGCGATCTCGGCGCGGCCAGAGGGCGACAAGCGGCGAACGCTGCTGGCCTTGAGCCCCGACCGGTTTCGGGGCGACCTGCGGGTCCTGGCCGGAACGGGCGCCTACCGGGTGCTGATGGTGCCGTTCGAATGGCAGACGCGACTGATCTTCACGTTCCGGCCGACATCGACGCCGGTTCTGCATTTTTACGACCCGCCAGCGAATTCGCCGGCGGCGCGGCACAAAACCGTGCTGCACCAGTATCTGCGCGGCTTTCTGGCATCGCTCTATCGCCGCCTCGGGGTCGACGCCGTCCTGAGCGCCGGCGTGCACTATCGCCGCGACTATGACTGGGGCGCGGCATCGGCCCAGATCGGCGTGCCGTTCGTCATCCTGCACCGGGAATGCTTCAACGCCAGTCCGGGCGCACGGCGCGAAAATCTCGAGCGCTGGCGCGCCATGGGCCGGTTCGCCGGCAGCCTGATCATCGTGCACAACGACGTCGTGAAGCAGGGCCTGCTGGAATCCGGCTTCGCGCGCGAACAGGAGGTGACGGCGCTCGGCTGCCTGCGCATGGACAGGTTCGTCGCGCGGGTCGCCGCCGCCGCCGCGCCGGAAGCGGACCGCAAGCGCGCGGTGTTCTATTCGTTTCCGCACGGCAGCGGCATTCTCGACCTGATCTGGTCGGACGGGAAGCGGACCGGCTTCGAGCAATTGTTCAACCGGAGCCACGCCGCCTTCGCCGAGTTCGCCCGCGCCCACCCCGAGACCGATTGCGTGCTGGCCCTGAAATGGGGCGGCAACTGGCACGACAAGCTCCGCACGGCGTTTCAAGCCGGCGGGATCGATCCGGCCGGGATTCCGAACCTGCGCATCCTCGACGAGCCCGACGTGCAGGCGCTGAGCTTCAGCGCCGACGTGATCTGCGGCTTCAACTCGACGACGCTGCTGGAGGCCGGCATCATCGGCAAGCCGATCGTCATTCCGGTCTTCGCGGAAGCCGACGATGCCCATTGGGGCGAGTTCGTCAAGCTGCGCGACGCCTTCGACGCCTTCGACATCGCGACCAGCCCCGAGCAACTCAAGACACATCTGTCGGCGCGCCTGACCGATCCCTATGTCGACGCCGACCGCCTTGCCCGCCGGCGGGCGCTGTTCGAGACCTGGGTGTCGAGCCTGGACGGCGACGCGACGGACAAATACGCGCGGGCGATATCGGCGCAGATCGACGCCGCCATGCCGCGGCGCGCCGCGGCCGCCTGAGGCCCGACCAGGACCATCGCGGCGGAGCCTTCATGGGCCGAGACGACGAAAGACAGCTTGAATGTACCGCGTGAAGATCCACGGCGCCGGCTCAATCGGCAACCATCTGGGCCATGCCGCCCGCAGCCTGGGCTGGCATGTCGATATCTGCGACATCGACCCGGCGGCGCTGGCCCGCACGCGGGACGAGATCTATCCGGCGCGCTATGGCGCCTGGGACCCCGAAATCGGCCTGTTCGCCAGCGACGAGGCGCCACGCGGCGGCTACGACCTGATCTGCATCGGCACGCCGCCCGACTCGCATCTGAACGTCGCCGCCGCGGCACTGCGCGAGGCGCCGCGGGCGATCCTGGTGGAAAAGCCGCTCTGTCGGCCGGATCTCGACGGCGCGCAGGAACTGACCGACACCCTGGCGGAAACCGGCATTCGCGGCTTCGTCGGCTACGACCATGTCGTCGGCGACGCGGCGTGCCAGGCCGATGACCTGCTGCGCGCGCGGGCGTTCGGCGCCGTCCAGACGCTGGATGTCGAGTTCCGTGAGCATTGGGGCGGCATCTTCGCCGCGCATCCCTGGCTCGACGGTCCGCGCGACAGCTATCTCGGCTACTGGCGGCGCGGCGGCGGCGCGCTTGGCGAACATTCCCATGCACTCAATCTCTGGCAGCATTTCGCGCACGGCATCGGCGCCGGCCGGGTCAATGTGGTCGACGCGATGGCCGCCTATAACCGCGACGGCGGGATCGACCATGACTGGATCGGGCTGGTCAACCTGCAGACCGAGAACGGCCTGCTCGGCCGCGTGGTCCAGGACGTCGTCACCTCGCCAGTGCGGAAATGGGCCAGGGTGCAGGGCGGGTCGGGCTTCCTCGAATGGCAATGCGGCCGGGAGCCGGGCATCGACGCCGTTTCCTGGCGCTCCGGCGAGGCAGAGACGCAGCAGCGGCTGTTCGAAAAGACCCGGCCGACCGACTTCATCAAGGAACTGCAGCACATCCACGCCGCGCTGGAGGCCGGCGACGGCGATTCGCCGATCGCCATCGGCCGCGGGCTGGATACCATGCTGGTCATCGCGGCGGCGCATATGTCCGCGCAGGCCCGCCGGGCGGTCGAGATCGACTATGACCGGGGCTACACCAGCGCCGCGCTGCGTCTGTGCTAAGACGGAAGTGAGCCAATGAAGGGCGCCGAGATGGAAACCAACTTCGACTTCAAGGACCTGTTCGTCTTCGACATGGCGAACAATCACCAGGGCAGCGTCGATCACGGGCTTGCCGTGATCCGCGGCGTCGGCGCGGCGGCGCAGAAGCACGAGGTGCGCGGCGCCTTGAAGTTCCAGTTCCGGCAGCTCGATTCCTTCATTCACCCGTTTCAGCGGGACAACAAGGACAACAAGCATGTCAGCCGGTTTCTCTCGACCGAGCTGTCGAGAGAGGCGTTCGAACGGCTGGTGGACGAGGTCCGCGCACAGGGCCTGCTGGCCATGTGCACGCCGTTCGACGAGGATTCCGTGGACGTGATCTGCGACATCGGCTTCGACATCATCAAGGTCGCGAGCTGCTCGGCGAAGGACTGGCCGCTGCTGTACAAGATCGCCGAATCCGGGCTGCCCGTGGTGTTCTCCACCGGCGGCCTGGCGACCGGCGACATCGACAGTCTGGCCAGCTTCTTCACGCATCGCGGCTCGGATTTCGCGATCATGCATTGCGTGTCGCTCTATCCGATCCCCGACGAGCATTTCCAGCTCAACCAGATCGACGCCCTGCAACGCCGCTATCCCGGCCGGGTCATCGGCTGGTCGACGCACGAAAATCCGGACGATACGGTGCCGGTGACGATCGCCGTCGCCAAGGGCGCCCGCATGTTCGAACGGCATGTCGGCTGCGAGACGGACGAGATCAAGCTGAACGCCTACTCGTCCACGCCCGAACAGCTCGACCGCTGGCTGGCGGCCTATCGGCAGGCGCAACTGCTCTGCGGCGCGCAGAAGCGGCCGCCGGCGCCGACGGCCGAAGTCGCGGCGCTCAACGATCTGCGCCGCGGCGTGTTCGCCAAGAAAACCATCCGCGCGGGCCAGAAGCTGAGCCGGGACACCGTCTATTTCGCGATGCCCTTCGTGGAGGGCCAGATCGACAGTGGCCAGTGGAGCGATGAAATGATCACGCGGGTCGAGGTCGAGCCGGACATGCCGATCTTGGCCGACAAGGTCAACCGCGAGGAAGATTCCGAGGCGGCGATCATCAAGCACGCCGTCCACGACATCAAGGCGATGCTGAACGAAGCGCAGATCCACCTGAACAGCTCGTTCACGGTGGAATACTCGCACCATTACGGCATCGCCAAGTTCCGCGAGGTCGGCGCGGTGCTGATCGACTGCGTCAACCGGCAGTACTGCAAGAAGATCATCGTCCAACTGCCGGGCCAGTACCATCCGAGCCACTTCCATTCGCTGAAGGAAGAGACGTTCCAGGTCCTGCACGGGGTCGTCGAGATGGAAGTTGACGGCCATCGCCAGACGCTGAAGCCGGGCGAGACGATGCTGGTCCAACCGGGCGTCTGGCACAGCTTCTGGACCGATACCGGCGCGATCGTCGAGGAAATCTCGACGACCCACCACAACAACGACAGCACCTACAAGGACCGCGCCATCAACCGGCGGACGCGCGCCGAACGCAAGACCATCGTCGACCATTGGGGCCGGTTCCAGATCTGACCCGGCCGCCCCTGTCGGCGGTTCGCTGCGTCGTCTTCGATTTCGACGGAACCCTGGTCGATTCCAACGCCATCAAGTCGCGGGCCTATGTCGATGCCGCGGCGCAGTGCGGCTGCCCGGCGGGCATCGTCGCCGAGGCCCTGGCCACGACCAAAGGCGACAGATACGCGGTGTTCGCGAACGTGGCGGCGCGCATGCGCGAACGGCCAGCCGGCACGGCCGACACGGCGCCCGAGGACCTGTCGCCGATGCTGGCCGATGCCTACAGCCGGATCTGCGAGACGGAGATCGCCGCCTGTCCGGAAATCGCCGGCGCCACGGACCTGCTGGAGAAGCTGATGTCGGCCGGACACCGCCTTTTCGTCAACTCGGCGACGCCGGAACGGCATCTCCACCGCCTGGTGGCGCGCCGTGACATGTCCCGATATTTCCGCGGCGTCCTCGGTGGGCCGCGCGCCAAGGAACGCAACCTGGACGACATCATGGCGGCCGAGGGCGTCGGCCCGGCGGCGGTGCTTTGCATCGGCGACGGCGAGGACGACCGGCGGGCCGCCGAGAACACCGGCTGCCACTACATTGCCGTCGCCCGCCCGGAAGATCCGGGCCACACGCGGTTCCGGCGCCGCCCGGCCATGATCGTCTCCGATCTGCGCGCCATCGCCGGCCCGCCGCCGGCGCGAGAGGCTGTAACGACATGATCGAGAACCGCCGGGTGCTGTCCGTGACGCCGGCCAGGGGCGGCAGCAAGGGGCTGCCGATGAAGAACATCCGGCCGGTGAACGGCGTGCCGCTGGTGGCGATGGTCGGCCCCGTGGTCGAGGCCGTGCCCCATATCGACCGCGCCATCGTCTCGACCGACCATGCCGAGATCGCCCGCGTCGCGCGGGAAGCCGGCCTGGCGGCGCCCTACATGCAGCCCGACGAACTGTCCGGCGACCGCATCGGCGACGTCGAGGTGCTGACCTACGCGCTGACGACCATGGAGGCGATCGACGCCACCACCTATGACATCGTCGTCATGCTGCAGCCGACCTCGCCGTTGCGGCGGGCCGCCGACGTCACGGCGACCATCGAAAAGCTGGTGGCGGAAGACCGGGATGCCGTGTGGACGGTGTCGGAAACCGATTCCAAGCACCATCCGCTGAAGCAGCTCACGCTGAGCGATGGCCGGCTGGGCTATTACGATCCCGACGGCGCCCGGATCAAGCAACGCCAGCAACTGGGCACGCTGTGGCACCGCAACGGCGCCGCCTACGCGATCACGCGGGACTGCCTGCTGGAGCAGGAAACGACACTCGGCGCCAACAGCGCGGCCGTGGTCGTCGACGGCCCCATGGTCAGCATCGACACGCTATGGGACCTGCGGCTGGTCGAGTTCGTGCTGGAGATGCGGGCACGCGGCGAGCTGCCATGAGCGCGCGCCTGCCGCCATCAGCCCGTCACGCCGACGCCCTCGAAGGCATGCAGGCTGTAGACCCCGCCCAGCGGTCCGGTATGGCAGGCATAGCGATGCGGGCGGGCCAGCCGCTCGCGCAGAAACCGGGCGTTGGCGTTGCGCTTGTCGATCAGCAGCAGGAAGTCCGCCGGCAGCCGGGCCTCGATATCCAGCACGTCGACGGCGACGTTGCGCGCCGGGGTCAGCGGCGGCCCGTCGAGAAAGATCATGTCCGGGGCGATGTCGGGCACGTTGGCGTGCCGATAGCCGGCGACGCCGTCCCACTCCACTTCCAGCGCCGGGCTGTGGACGCAGGCATAATAGCCCGACAGCTCGGCCGGCATGGACGCCACCGTTACCGCCGCCCAGTCCCGGTCCGATTCGAGCGAATGCAGGAACCCGGCGTCGCCGCCGGCGGCGACGTTGTCCGCGAGTGCCCGCGCCAGCACGCAGGTCGACCAGCCGGAGCCGAACTCGAGAATTGTCCGCGGCCGGCGCCGGCGGACGGCTTCGTAAAGCAGCAGCAGGTCGCAATAGTCCGGCGCCAGCGCGTGCGGCGGGCGGCGCGCGCCGACGGCGTCGAGCATGTCGAGCAGCCCGTGGCGCGCCAGCGACCGGCGGCTGGCCGCCCGCACGGCCGGCGCGACGAGGCGGGCCAGCCGCTTGCGCGATCGATTGACAAGCCGATGCAGATCCATGCACGAGGTTCCCTGGTTCCCGGCGACGACCGGCCTGCAAATCGCACAGGCGCCCGGCATGGTCAACCGCGGCCGCACCCGGGCCACCGCCCCCATTCAGCCATCTTCCCCATAGAGTGAAACGATAGTGCACATCCTCGACGGACGTTCGGTCCTGGTGACCGGCGGCACCGGCTCGTTCGGCCGTGCCTTCATCGACAACGCGCTGAAGAACGCCCGGCCCGGCCGCGTCGTCGTCTATTCGCGCGACGAGCTGAAGCAGTACGAAATGGAGCAGCGATGGTCTTTGACGGACCATCCGAACCTCAGATACTTCCTTGGCGACGTGCGCGACCGCGACCGGCTGGAGATGGCCATGCGCGGAATCGACTATGTGGTCCACGCCGCGGCGCTAAAACAGGTGCCGAAGGCGGAATACAACCCCTTCGAATGCATCCATACCAACGTGCTCGGAGCCGAGAACGTGGTCCAGGCGGCGATCCGTTCAGGCGTCAGGCGCGTTGTCGCGCTGTCCACCGACAAGGCGGCGAACCCGGCCAATCTCTACGGCGCCAGCAAGCTCGCCTCGGACAAGATCTTCATCGCCGGCAACCACCTGAGCGGCAATGACGGTCCGCGGTTCTCGGTCGTGCGCTACGGCAACGTGATCGGCTCGCGCGGCAGCGTCATGCCGCTGTTCCGGCGGCTGGTCGAGGAAGGCGCCGACAGCCTGCCGATCACCGACCCCCGCATGACGCGGTTCTGGATCACCCTGTCGCAGGGCGTGGACTTCGTGCTGTCCTCGCTGGCCATGATGCGCGGCGGCGAAATCTTCGTGCCGAAGATCCCCAGCATGCGCATCGTCGACCTGGCCGAAACGATCGCGCCGGGCCTGCCGCACCGCATCGTCGGCATCCGGCCGGGCGAGAAGATCCACGAGGTGCTGATCACCGAGGACGACAGCCGGACCACGGTGGCCTGCGACGACCGCTATATCATCGAGCCGGCATTCGCCTGGTGGTCCGACGGCTCGCACCGGCACGCCGACGCCGAGCCGGTCCCGCCGGACTTCAAGTTCACCAGCGACAGCAATACCGACTGGCTGGACGATGCCGGCCTGCGCAAGCTGCTTGCGGAGGACGCGTCCTGACCCTCAGCAACCGGCCGTTCCTGCCCTATGGCCGGCATCTGATCGACGACGACGACCGGGCCGCCGTCGATGCGGTTCTGTCCGGCGACTGGCTGACCACCGGCCCCACGGTCGAGGCCTTCGAGACCGCCTTCGCCGAAACCGTGGGCGCCCGCCATGCCGTCTGCTGCAGCAGCGGCACGGCGGCCCTGCATCTGGCCGCGCTGGCGCTGGAGCTGGGCCCGGACGACCATTGCGTGGTGCCGACGCTGACGTTCCTGGCGACGGCGAACGCGGCCCGCTATGTCGGCGCCGAGGTCGCCTTCGCCGATGTCGACGCCGACACCGGCCTGGCCGGCGTGGCGCAGTTCGAGGCGGCGCTCGACCGCTGCGCCGACAGGAACGTGAAGGCGATCTTTCCGGTGCACCTGAACGGGCAGTGCGCCGACCCGGCGGCGCTGGCCGAGCTGGCGGCGGCGCGCGGCCTGCGCGTGGTCGAGGACGCCTGCCATGCCCTGGGCACGACCTGGCGGACGGCGTCGGGCGACGACGTGCCGGTCGGGAGCTGCCGATACAGTGACATGGCGGTGTTTTCCTTTCACCCGGTCAAGGCCATCGCCATGGGCGAAGGCGGCATGATCACGACCAACGACGCGCGGCTCGACCACCGGCTGCGCCGGCTGCGCAGCCATGGCATGACCCGCGATCCGGACAGCTTCCAGCAGCACGACCTGGCGTTCGCCGCCGACGGGACGCCGAACCCGTGGTACTACGAGATGCCGGAAGTCGGCTTCAATTACCGCGCCAACGATATCCAGTGCGCCCTGGGCCTGAGCCAGCTGGGCAAGCTGGACCGTTTCGTCGCCCGGCGCCGGGCGCTGGCCGCGCGCTACGACGAGCTGCTGGCGCCGCTGGTCCGGCCGGTGACCCGCGTGCCGGACTGTCGGCCGGCCTGGCATATCTATGTCGTCGCCATCGACTATGCCGGCGCCGGCGTGGCGCGCGGCGACGTGATGCGGCGGTTGCGGGATGCCGGCATCGGCACCCAGGTGCACTACCTGCCCGTCCATCTGCAGCCCTATTACCGTGGCCGGTACGGCGACCAGGCACTGGACGGCGCCGGGCGCTATTACGCGCGGGCCCTGACGCTGCCGCTGCACGCCGGCATGGACGACAGCGACGTCGACCGCGTCGTCGACGCCCTGCGGGCGGCGCTGCGCCGGCACGCCGACAGCGGCGCCGGCGACCGCGTCGAGACGGCCTAGATCCGCCGACCATGACGCGAACGCTGTCCGGACGGACGGACCGGCCATGACCGTCGCCGTGCTCGGCCTCGGCGCGATCGGGCTGCGCCACGCCCGCAACCTGCGGGCGCTGGGCCGCGCGGTCGTCGGCTTCGACCCGGATTCGGCCCGCGTCGAGATGCTGGAGGCGGCCGGCGGCCGCAGCATGGACCGGCGCGCGACGGCGCTGGCGGCGGCCGACGCGGCGGTGATCGCCAGCCCCAACGGCCGGCATCTCGACGATCTGGCCGCGGCCGTCGAGGCCGGCTGCCACGCCTTCGTGGAAAAGCCGCTCGCCCATACCGACCGGGACGTCGAGGCCGTGCTGGCCAGGGCCGAGGCCGCCGGCAGGACAGTGTTCGCCGGCCTCAATCAGCGCTTCAATCCCGCCATCCGCGAAGCCCGGTCGCTGCTCGACGCCGGCCGTCTGGGCGATCCGATCTGGGCGCGCTTCCTCTGCGCCAGCTATCTGCCGGACTGGCGTCCCGAACAGGACCATCGGACCGGCTATACGGCCGACGCGGCGACGGGCGGCGTTCTGTTCGATGTCATTCATGAATTCGACCTCGCCGACCACCTGCTCGGACCGGCGGAAACGGTCGCGGCCACGGCCCGCCGCTCGGGCCTTCTGGGCATCGCCAGCGAGGACTGCGCCGACGTGGTGCTGCGGCATGCGAGCGGCATCCACTCGACCCTGCATCTCGACTATCTGACGCGGCCGCCGCTGCGCGCGATCGATATCGCCGGCACCGGCGGGGTCCTGCGGATCGACGTGCGGCGGCGCCACCTGACGCTGCTGGACCGGACGGGCGCCGCCGCCATCGACCGGTCGTGGCCGACCGGCCCGGACGAGGACTATCTGGCCGAGATGACGGCGTTCCTGGATTGCGTCGATCGCGGCGCGGCGCCGGCCTGTGACGGGCGGACGGCGCTGCGCGTGCTGCGGCAGGTCCTGTCGGCGCGCCGGATGTGCGGCCTGCCCGACGGCGAGACGGCGCCAGCGGCCGAGGCGGCCGGATGACGACCGCGGCCATCGTCCAGGCCCGCATGGGCTCGACCCGCCTGCCCGGCAAGGTGCTGGCGCCGCTCGCGGACCGGCCGGTCCTGGACTGGGTCGTCGCGGCCGCGCGGCGGATCCCCGGCGTCGACCAGGTCATCGTCGCCACCAGCGTCGCCGACGCGGACGCCGCCATCGCCGACTGGTGCGCGGCGAACGACGTCGCCTGCCACCGGGGGCCGGAGCAGGACGTGCTGCGGCGGTTCGCCGAGGCCGCGACCGGGGCCGGGGCCGATACCATCCTGCGGCTGACCGCGGACTGCCCGTTTCTCGATCCGCAGGTGTGCGGCGCCGTCCTGGCGCTGCTGCGCCGAAGCGGGGCCGACTACGCGACCAATGCCGAGCCCGCCAGTTGGCCCGACGGCCTGGATTGCGAGGCTTTCACGACCGCCGCCCTGACGCGGGCCGACCGCGATGCCGGCGCGGCCGGCGATCGCGAGCACGTGACCCCCTACATCCGGCACGGACGCGGCCAGTTTTCGGTCCGGACACTGCCCTGTCCGCTGCCGGGCCTGAGCCACGAGCGCTGGACGCTGGACACGCCGGCGGATCTCGACTTCCTGTCCGCCGTCGCCGCGCGCCTGCCCGCCGGCCGGCCGGCGAGCCATATCGACGTGCTGCGGGTACTGGACGACAATCCCGAGCTGCGCGACATCAACGCCGGTCAGATCCGCAACGCCGGCGGCGCCAACGCCCTCGAGCCGGCCGTCCCGGCGGCGCCACGGCCGAGCTACGCCCGCTCGGCGGCGATGCTGGAACGGGCCGAAAAGGTGATTCCGCTCGGTTCCCAGACCTTCAGCAAGAGTCATATCCAGATGCCCGAGGGCGCCGCCCCGCTGTTCCTCAGCCATGGCCGCGGCGGCCGGGTGTGGGACGTCGACGGCAACCGCTATGTCGACCTGGTCTGCGGACTGCTGCCGGTGGTGCTTGGCTATTGCGATCCCGACGTCGACCAAGCGATCCGCGCGCAGCTCGACAACGGCATCAGCTTCAGCCTGGCGACCGAGCTGGAAAGCGCGCTTGCCGAACGCCTGGTCGAGATCATTCCCTGCGCCGAAATGGTGCGCTTCGGCAAGAACGGCACCGACGCGACGTCGGCCGCGATCCGCCTGGCCCGCGCCTTTACCGGCCGCGACCGGATCGCGGTCTGCGGCTATCACGGCTGGCAGGACTGGTATGTCGGGGCGACGACGCGCGACAAGGGCGTGCCGGCGGCCGTCAGCGCCCTGACGCACCGCTTCCCCGACAACGACACGGCGGCGCTGGACCGGCTGCTGCGCCAGCACCCGAACGAGTTCGCCGCGGTCATCCTGGAGCCGGTAACCGGCCAGACGGCATCAGGCGCCTATCTGGAGACGGTTCGCGACATCACGCACCGGCATGGCGCGGTGCTGGTGTTCGACGAGGTCATAACCGGCTTCCGCTTCGCGCTCGGCGGCGCCCAGGCCTGGCTGGGCGTGACGCCCGACCTGGCCAGTTTCGGCAAGGCGATGGGCAACGGCATGCCGATCTCGGCCATCGTCGGCCGCGCCGACATCATGGCCGAAATGGAGCAGGTCTTCCTGTCCGGCACCTTCGGCGGCGAGGCTTTGTCGCTGGCCGCCTCGATCGCCGTGATCGACAAGATGCGCCGCGAACCGGTCATCGAGCGTCTGTGGCAGACCGGCGAACGGCTGGCGGCCGAGGTCCGCGGCCTGATCGCCCGCCACCGGCTCGACGACGTGGTCTCGCTGGTCGGCCAGCCGCCGTGGACCTTGCTGTCGATCCGCGACCACCCGCGGGCCCGGGGCGCCGCCATCAAGACCATGTTCAAGCGCGAGATGTTCGCCAACGGGGTGCTGATCGGCGGCAGCCACAACATCTGCCACGCGCATGACGACACCGACATCGCCGTGGTCGCGCGAGCCTACGACCGGACCCTGGCGCGCATCGCCGGGGCGCTGGACGGCGACCGGCTGGAAGCCGATCTCGGCTGTCCGGTGATCGAGCCGGTGTTCTCGGTGCGGACGCAGCCATGACCCGGCGGGCGATATTCCGCTGCGACGCCGGCCCCGGCATCGGCGCCGGGCACCTGATCCGCTGCGCCGCCCTGGCCGATGCCCTGGTGTCCGACGGCTGGAATTGCGGCTTCGCCATGGGCGAAGACGCGGCCAAGACCGTCGGATCGATGCTGCCCCAGGCACCGCATCGCTTCGCCTGGCTCGACGGCGGGCCGGACGGGGAAGCGCGGCGCCTGCGAGCCGTCTGGCCGGAGGGCTGCGAGCTGCTGGTCGTCGACCATTACGGCCGCGACGCCGAATTCGAGCGCGCCTGCCGTCCCTGGGCGAAACGGATCCTGGCGATCGACGACCTGGCCGACCGGCCGCATGACTGCGACACCCTGCTGGATCAGACCCTGGGGCGGGCCGAGGCCGACTATACCGGGCTCGTCCCCGGACATTGCCGGATGCTGCTGGGTCCGGGCTATGCCCTGCTGCGGCGGCAGTTTGCCTGGGCGCGCGCGCGGTCGCTGGCGGAACGGCGGCCGGCAAGCGGCATTCGGCGCATATTCGTGTCGTTTGGCGGCACGGACGGCCTGAACCTGACCCCCGTCGCGCTGGCGGGCATCGCGGAGTCGGGGCTGACAGCGGCGGTCGACGTCGTGCTCGGGCCACAGGCCCGGAGCCGGGCGGACGTCGAGCGGCGGTTCGCCACCCTCCCCGCGCCCTGCCGCGCCCATGTCAATCCCACCGACGTCGCGGCGGTGATGGGCCGCGCCGACATCGCCATCGGCGCCGCGGGCACGATGTCGTGGGAACGCTGCTGCCTGGGCCTGCCCAGCCTGGCCGTGGTCAGCGCCGGCAATCAGCGCCAGATCGCCGCCGCGCTGGCCGGCGAGGGCGCGGCGATCGAGCTCGGCCGCGGGTCCGACGTCACGCCGTCACGCGTCGCCGACGGGTTGCATGCCGTGAACGACGGGAACGGGACGCTGGCGGCCATGTCGGCGGCGGCGGCGGCGATCTGCGACGGCATGGGCACGCAACGCGTCGCCGGCCTTTTCGCGCCATGACGACCCCGCCGGCATGGTGGCGGACGCCGCGACAGGTCGACATCGTGGTGGACAATCCAAGCTGGTTCGTTCCGTTCGGCGAGCGGCTGGCGGCGACCATCGAACGTGCGGGCGACAGTGCCCGGTTCTGCCGGTCCCACGACGAGATCGGAGGGGGCGGAATCGCCTTCTTCCTGGGCTGCATCCACCTGGCCGGCGAAGAGACGCTGCGACGCCATCACCGCAACCTCGTGGTGCACGAAAGCGACCTGCCGCGAGGACGGGGGTTCTCGCCGCTGACATGGCAGGTTATCGAGGGTCGCGACGAAATCCCGATCTGCCTGCTCGACGCCGCCGCCGGCGCCGACGCGGGACCGGTGGTCTATCGCGACCGGATGTGCTTTTCCGGACACGAGCTGATCGATGAAATGCGGTCCGTTCAGGCGGAAAAGACCATCGGCCTGTGCCTGCGCTTCCTGGCCGAGGCCGCGCCGCCGACAGGCGATGAACAGACGGGCGAGCCGACCCTCTACCGCCGCCGGCGCCCCGAGGACAGCCGGCTCGATCCGGCGCAGAGCATCGCCGGGCAGTTCGATCTGCTGCGAACGGTGGACAACGCGCGGTATCCGGCGTTCTTCGAACACCGGGGCCACAGGTACCGGCTGAACATCGACAAGGCGCCGGAGACGGCGGCAGGCCATTCGGACGAGCGAGGGAGATCCGTGTCCAGACAGCCAACGACGCCATCGGCGACGGGCAAGTTCGAACGAAAGCGCCCGACGCTCTCGCTGCCGCCGCGCAGCGCCAAGCCACGCGAGACCGGCCTGTCCAACCTGGTCGACAACGGCTATGGCCGCAACCAACTCGAGGACGTGCTGTCGATGTGCCATCCGTTCATCGACATCGTCAAGCTGGGCTGGGCCTCGGCCTACATCACCAGCAATCTGCGTGAGAAGGCCGAGCTGTTCGCGCGCCACGACATCCGCACCTGTCTCGGCGGCATGATGTTCGAGCTCAGCTACTGGCAGGGCAAGATCGACGACTATGCCGTCTGGCTCGACGATCTGGGCATCGACATGGTCGAGGTGTCGAACGGCTCGCTGCCGATCCCGGAACAGGAGAAGCGGAAGATGGTCGAGTATTTCGCCGGCCGCGGCTTCACCGTGCTGTCCGAGGTCGGCAGCAAGGACGTCACCCATGTCAGTCCGCCCGAGGAATGGGTCGAGTTCGTCAAGGCGGACCTGGAGGCGGGCGCCTGGAAAGTGATCCTGGAGGGCCGGGCCGACGCCAGCGCCGGCATCTATCGCGCCGACGGCAGCCTGCAGGACGCGTTGATCGACGTCATCCTCGACTCCGGCATCACCGCCGACGACCTGATCTTCGAGGCGCCGCACAAGCGGCAGATGACCTGGTTCGTGCGGCGCATCGGCAGCAACGTCAATATCGGCAACGTGCCGCTGGGCGAAGTGCTGAATCTCGAGACCCTCCGCCTCGGCCTGCGCGGCGATACCGTGGCGCATTTCCACGCCCGGCAGCCCGCATGATCCGCCTTTGCATTCCCCAAACCCGGTGTAACCCGACATGATCGTTCTTGGAATTCATGACGGCCATTGTTCCTCGGCCTGCCTGATGATCGACGGCAAGCTTCAGGCGCTTGCCGCCGAGGAGCGCTTCACGCGGCTCAAGAGCGATCACGGCTACCCCTATCACGCCATCGAGTTCTGCCTGCGGCAGACCGGGATCTCGGCATCGGACCTGGACGAGGTGGCGTTCGCCACCAGGAACATGCATGGCTTCAGCGTCCGGCTGAAAGCCATCGCCAGCTTCGACAGCAGCGACTGGCTGCGGCTGCATCGCGAATACTGGAAGCCGAAGCTCTACGAGGGCCGCGAGAATACCGAGGTCTTCGACGCGCTGCTGGCGGACGAACGGTTCGCGAAGCACGAGCACTATTACGACTTCGCGAGCGTCGGCAACACCTTCGCCGCGCTGGGCGATCACGAGCGCATGCGGGCGATGCGGCTTGACGGCGTCAGGCGCCATCTCGGCGTCGGGGCCGACAAGGTGCGCTTCTACGACCACCATGCCTGCCACGCCTACTACGCGCTGTTCGGCAGCCCGATCCGGGTCGACAACACGATGATCTATACCCTGGACGGCGGCGGCGACGGCACGGTCTCGACGCTGTTCCGCTTCGCCGACGGCAAGATCAGCGAGCTCGCCCGCGCCAACACCGTCGACATGGCCCGGATCTACCGCGAGATCACGCTGATCCTGGGCATGAAGCTCGGCGAGCACGAATACAAGGTCATGGGCCTGGCGCCCTACGCGACGAAACGCGAGACCGACAAGAGCTACGCCGTGTTCGACGGCATGTTCGACGTCAAGGACGACCTGATCTGCTATGCCGACGGGCGCAAGCCGCCCGATCTGCATTTCCACTTCCTGGAAGCCTTCGCCGCCCACCGCTTCGACGGCATCGCCGCGGCCACGCAGAAGATGGTGGAGACAGCCGTCATGCGCTGGTTCGAGCAGACGCAGGCCAAGTACCGGTCCCGTCACGCCGTCTTCGCCGGCGGCGTCGCCATGAACGTGAAGCTGAACATGCTGGCGGCCGATGCCGGGTTCCTGGACGACTTCTACGTCTGCCCCAGCCCGACCGACGACACGCTCTGCGTCGGCGCCTGCTATATGGCCGCGCTGGCCGCGGACGGGCAGGACTGGCGGAAGCTGCAGCCGATCACGGACGCCTATCTCGGCCCGGCCTACGGCGCCGGCGATACCGCCGCGGCCATCGCCGAGGCCGGCATCGACGGACGGTTCCGCGTCGAGGAGAAGGTGACGCCGGCGCGGGTGGCCGAGCTGCTGGAGGGCGGCAATGTCGTCGCCCGCTGCAGCGGCCGGATGGAGTTCGGCGCCCGCGCGCTGGGCAACCGGTCGATCCTTGCCGATCCGCGTCGCGACGCCACGGTCGAGAAGATCAATCACCAGATCAAGTATCGCGACTTCTGGATGCCCTTCGCGCCGGTGGTCCTGGCCGAGCGCGCCGCCGACTATCTGGTGATGAAGAATCCGGCGATCCGGCTGCCATACATGATGATCGCCCGCGAAACCACGCCGCAGGCGTCGCGCGACCTGCCCGCGGCCCTGCATCGGGCGGACAAGACCGCCCGGCCCCAGGTCATCAGCCGCGAGCAGAACGCCGGCTATTACGACATCGTCAAGGCGTTCGAGGCGCGCACCGGCGCCGGGGCGCTGCTGAACACCTCGTTCAACCTGCATGGCGAGCCGATCGTCTGCACGCCGCGCGACGCGATCAGCACCTTCCTGCGCAGCGAGCTGGACGTGGTGCTGATGGACGACGTCGCCGTCCTGCGCGACGCGGACGCCTGAATGCCGCGCGACGCCGTCAACGTCCTGGTGACCTGCGGCGGCGGGCCGGGCATCCTGGCCCAGGTCCAGTCGCTCGCCGGGTCGGCCAGGTATCGGGCGCGTGTCGTGCTGGCCGACGTCAATCCGGCCTCGGGCAACATGTTCCTGCCCGAGGTCGACGCGCGCTACCAGATCCCGGCCTGCGATACGGACGCCTTCATCCCGGCGCTGCTGCGGCTGATCGACCGCGAGAAGATCGACTACCTCTATTCCGGCCTGGACGAGGAAATGCCGGTCATCGCGCGCCACCGCGCGGCCCTCGCCGAGCACGGCTGCCGGGTGCTGCTGCCGCCGGCGGCGGCGCTCGACCGGGCGCTCGACAAGCGCGCCACGCAGGAGGCGCTGGCCGGCAAGGTGACGATGCCGCGGACCTTCTATCTGGACGCCGGCTTCGACGCCGACGCGATCTACGAGGCGCTGGACGGCGCCGTCCTGTTCAAGGTGAACGCATCGCGCGGCGGCCGGCATATCTATATCCCGGAAGACCGGGACGAATACGACTTCGTCGCCAGGCGCGTGCGCCGGCTCATGCGCGAGCAGGATCTGGCGTTCATGGCGCAGGCCTTCGTCACCGGCGATGAGTACAACGTCACCGCGCTGCACGACCTGGCCGGACGGCAGATCTACGCCGTCAGCCGGCGCAAGTTCGAGCGCCGGAAGATCAAGAGCACGACGACGGCGGCCGTGATCCATCACCGCGCCGACGTCATCGACCAGGCCGTCACGGCGTTGCGCGCGCTGGACCTGGCCCGCGGTTTCAGCAATGTCGAGATGATCGTTTCCGACCGCGACGACAAGCCGTACTTCATCGAGGTCAACGGCGGCCGCACGGCGGCCCAGGACATGAACCTGGTCGCGTCGGGCATCAATCTGACCGACCTGATGATCGATATTCTGCGGGGCGAGCCGGTGGCCGAGCGGCCGCATCCGAAAGACGGCATCGCCACGCTGAAGATCCGACGCGACGTGATCGTCGACTATGCCGACATCGCGGCAATGCCGGTCCCGTGAAGCACCCGTCGTTCAGCCGGAAGGAAGCAGCACATTGGCGTTATTCTCCGATCGCGTGACCATCATCGCCGAGGTCGGCTCGAACCATGACGGCGATCTGGCGCGGGCGGCGGCCCATATCGATGCCGCCGCCGCGTGCGGCGCCGATATCGTCAAGTTCCAGAGCTTCCTGGCCGACGAGATGGTCGCGCCCGGCAGCGAGCATTACGACATGCTCAGCCAGTTGCAGATGCCGGAAGCCTGGTATCCGGAACTGATGGCGCATTGCGCCAGCCGGGGGGTCAAGTTCCTGTCGACGGCCACCAACTTCACCAGCCTCGGCTGGATGGAGGCCCATGGCGCGGTCGGCTACAAGGTCGCCTCGGGCAACATCACGCACCGTCCGCTGATCGACCGGCTGATCGCCATCGGCAAGCCGGTCATCGTCTCGACCGGGCTGGCGACGCTGGAGGAAATCGTCGCGCTTGCGCGCCACCTGCGCGCCGGCGGTCTGAGCGACATCGCCTTCCTGCATTGCGTCAGCAAGTACCCGACCCCGCCCGAGGCGATGCGGCTGAAGAACATATCGGTGCTGCGGAACATCCTGGACTGCCGCATCGGCTTCTCCGACCACTCCGAGGGCGCGCACCTGGCCGTCGCCGCGGTGGCGCTGGGCGCCCGCGTCGTCGAGAAGCACTTCTCGCTCGACAAGTCGGGCCTCAGCCCGGACCACGACGTGTCCATGCCGCCCGACGACTTCGCCCGGATGTGCGCGGCGATCCGCGAGACCGAGCAGGGCCTTTTCGCCGATTTCACGCCGGACCGGGACGGTATCCGGCAGATGCGACGGTCCCTGCATTTCAGCCGGGACCTGCGCGCCGGCGACACCGTCGCCGAGGCCGACATCAAGGTGACCCGGCCCGAGGACGGCCTGCTGCCGGCGGCGCTCGACTCGGTCCTGGGCCGGCGGCTGGCGCGCGACGTCAGCGCCGACGACCCGGTGCGCGGCGACGCCTTCGGGGACGCGGCATAGCCCGATGACGGCCCGTCCCCTCCCCCTCGCGGACAGCGCCGATCCGGCGCCGGCCGACGGCCCACGGTCGAGCGTGACGCTCGGCGCCGGATCGATCACGCCGGCCGGCATCGCGGACTTCCACTGGCCGGTGGCGCAAGCCGAGATGGAGGCGTTCCGGGACCGGGCACTGACCGGCCTGGCCGAGCGGGCACGGGCGTCGGGCGACAGCCTGGACCGCGACCTGCTGGGCATTACCGGGGTGTTCTTCGTGCTCCAGGCACTGACCCGCTTTCAGGCCGACGGCGCGCGCGAGCGGGCCATCGGCCGCGGCCGCCCGGTACCGGCGCTGCCGCCGGCGATGCAGAAATCGGCGTTCCGAAACGTCCCCGACATCCTGTCCCGCGGGCTGCCGTCGCGGCGCCCGTGGCTGGCGCCGGCGCGCGCCTTCCGCGACCGCAATCGGCGGCACGGCATCCCGCGATGGCATCTGCGCCCGGCGGACCCGCGCCGCCACATCATCTGCACCGTCGAAAGTCCGGTCGCGATCCGGCATGCGGCGAGCGCCGACCGTCCGGTGGTCTATCGCGGCTTCAACACCTGGTTCGGCCCGGTCGGCAGCGGCGACCGGCGCGCCTTCGCCGGCAGTGATGCCGACAACCCGATGACGCGCGACCTGATCGATCTGATCGACGCCTGCTACCGCGCCGCCGACACGAGTTTCGGGGACACCACGCGGGAAGTTCTGACGGACTGGCTGACGACCACGCTGGCCGCCGCGCGCTGGCACCTGGAAGCACTGCTGAAGCGCGAACGGCGGTTGCCGAAACACCTCTGGACCGGACCCGGCGGCAATGTCTGGGGCCGCTCGCTGCGCCATGCCGTGCGCCGGGCCGGCGGCCACATCACCAGCCACGACCACTGGACCAGCGTCGGCTTCCTGCGCGAGCACCGCAAGGCCTGCATCGACCTCGATTGCTGCGATACCTACGTGACGATGACCGAGGAGCAGGCACGGGGCATTGCCGCGGGCGCCCGGCGCGACCACCTGATCCAAGCCGGGCTGCCCGAACTGCGATGGATCGCGCCGCCGACGCCCGCGTCCACGCCGCCGGACCGGCCGGACGCGGCGGCGGCGCCCCGGACGCTGCTCTACGTCATGAACGGCTATTCCGGCGGCCGCAACTGGCTTTACCCGCAGGCGCCCGACACCGTGGCGATCGACTGGCAGGCAAGGCTGCTGTCGAACTTGCGGTCGATGGGATTCGAGATCATCCTGAAACCGCATCCGACCAGCGCCTTCCCCCCGCCGGAACAGCTTGCCGGCGCGGCCGGCATCGACATCGCCGACGGGCCGTTCGAAGCCGTCGCCGGGGACGCCGACGTCCTGCTGTTCGACCATCCGCTCAGCACCACCTTCGCGCACGCGCTGGGCATGGACCAGTCCGTGGTTTTCATCGACCTCGGCTTCGTGCCGTTCACGGCGGACGCCAAGGCGCTGCTTCGCCGCCGCTGCGCCATCGTCGAGGGCGGCGCCGACGCGGAAAACCGGCTGCGGATCGACTGGGACGCGCTGCGCGCGGCCATCGGCGAGGCGCCGGGCCTGCGCGACCCGTCCTTCTTCGACCGCTACTTCCGCTACTGAGACGGCACGGCGCGACACCCATGACCACATCCCCGCATAACGTTCTGGTCGTCGCGGCGCATCCCGATGACGAACTGCTGGGCTGCGGCGGCACCATCGCGCGGCATGCCGGCGAGGGCGCCCGGGTCGACATCCTGATCGTCGCCGAAGGCGCCACCTCGCGTGACGCGGAACGGGATGCCGGGCGCCGCGACGCCGAGCTGGCCTCGCTGCGGCAGGCGGCGCAGGCGGCGGCGAAGACCCTTGGCGCCCGGCCGCCGCGGATGCTGGGCTTCCCCGACAACCGGCTCGACGGCGTCGCCCTGCTTGACATCGTGAAGGCGATCGAGGCCGTGGTCGCCGACACCGCGCCCGGCATCGTCTACACCCATCACGCCGGCGATCTGAACATCGATCACCGGATCGTCGCGCAGGCGACGCAAACCGCCTGCCGACCGTTGCCCGGCGCCGGCGTGAGGCGCGTCTATGCGTTCGAGACCCTGTCCAGCACCGAATGGTCGGACCCGGGCGCCCGCCCGACCTTCGCCGCCAACCACTTCGTCGAGATCACGGCGCAGCTCGAAACCAAGCTTGCCGCGCTGCGCTATTACACGACGGAGATGAAGGCGTTTCCGCATCCGCGGTCCGCCGATGCGGTCAGGGCGCTGGCGGCGCTGCGCGGCAGCACCTGCGGCGTCCCGGCCGCGGAAGCCTTTACCGTCGTCCGGCAGGTCGTGTCCTGAGGTCGCGCCGGCCCGCGCCTTCCATCCGCTCAATCGCGAACGGCAGAGAAAGACCGACACCACGTCATGGCTATCCTGATCTCCAAGACGGTGCAGGACACCTACCGGTTTCCGAACCATGCGCACCTGCACTTTCTCATCCGGCTCCGCCACCAGCGCGCGGCGGTGCGCAAACAGCTTGCCCGCATGTTCGGCCGCGCGCGCGAGGCACCCGCCGTGCGCTGCGAAGTCACCGACGGGCTGGAAGCGACATCGGCCTTCTTCGCCGAAAATAGCTGGGCCTTCGTCGAGAACGTCTTCGATGCCGATTTCCACCGGCGGCTGGTCGCGGACTGGCCGAAATTCTTCTATTTCGGCCCGATCAAGCACATCACCAAATCCTATGACATCGGCTTCCAATGGTCCGGGCGGCGCCGGAACGAGCCCGCCTACATGGCCCAGAACCCGATCGTCGGCAGCCTCTACGCCTATCTGCAAAGCCCGGAATTCGCCGACCGCGTGGCGCGCCTGTGCGGCGACGGCGTGGCGCGGGCCTGCTATTCGATCGTGCTGACGAAGTCCTATCCCGGCACCTCGGTCATCCCGCACCAGGATACGATCGCCGAAGAACCGGGCGGCGAGCACTTCGTCAATCTCGTCTTCTTCGTCGACGGCACCGGCGGCGAGCAGGCCGGCGGCCTCTGCATCATGAACGATCCGGACTACCAGGACGTCGTCTTCGAACCCCGCAACCTGTCGAACACCATGCTGTTCTACAAGAGCGCCGCGCCGATCTTCCACGGCTTCAAACCGATGCGGTTCGGCACCCACCGCTGGACCGTCAACGCACAGTTCTGCGGCAGGGACTGGCTGGCCGAGGAGATCGCCGCCACCCCATGACCGCGCAACAGAGTCACCATGCCGCCAGGATGATCTGGCGGATCGCCAGGCGGCACCGCCTGGCCGCCGCGCTGAGCGTGAGCGGGCTGCTGCTGGCCGGCCTGCTGAACGGTATCGGCGTCGCGGCGCTGCTGCCCATGCTGAGCCTGGCACTGCACGACGGCGCCGGCGGCGATACCGCCGTGCACCGGGCGTTCGACGAGTTGTTCGCGTTCCTCGACCTGACCCCGACCATCGAAATCATGCTGGTGCTGGTCGTCCTGGTCATGACCCTGAAGGCGGCGATCAGCCTGGTGGCGATGCGCCAGGTCGGCTATGCCGCGGCGCGGGTCTCCGCCGACGCGCGCCTTCGCCTGATCCGGGCGGCCATCGCCGCCCGCTGGTCCCACTTCGTGTCCCTGCCGTCCGGGCGGCTGTCCAATGTCGTCAGCGTCGAGGCGCAGAAGGTGGGCCAGATCTACAACACGGCCTGCAAGATGGTGGCCGAGTTCGCCCAGTCCCTGTTCTACGCCATTATCGCGCTGTCGATTTCCTGGCAGGTCACGCTGGCGTCGGTCACCGTCGGCCTGCTGATCATCTACCTGCTGAAGGGCTTCATCCACAAGACGCGCCTGACCGGCCGCGAGCAGACGGCCCGGATGTCGGGCTTCAACGCCCGGCTGATCGACGGCCTGAACGGCATGAAGCCGCTGAAGGCCATGGGCGGCGACGAGCGGCTGGGGCCGCTGCTCGAGGGCGAGATCCGCGGGCTGGAAGTCATCACCCGGCGGCTGACCATCCTGCAGCACTATGTGCGCGTCCTGCAGGAGCCGATCACGATCGCCGCGCTGGCGCTGGGCCTCTATGTCCTGCTCGGCGTCGGGCAACAGGGACTGGAAGCGCTGGTCGTGCTGGCGCTGCTGTTTTCCCGCACCGTCGGCAGCATCAACGGAATTCAGAAGTCATTTCAGAACATCTATGCGCTGGAAGGCGGTTTCTGGCTGCTGACGGACATGACCGAGGACGCGACGTCCGCGCGCGAGATGGCAACCGGCGACCGGGTGCCGGTGTTCACCGACGCGATCGAGCTGCATGACGTGTCGTTCGCCCATGGCGGCACGAAGGTTCTCGAACATGCCTTCCTGCGCCTGCCGGCCGGCGGCTTCGCCGCCCTGACCGGCCCGTCGGGTTCCGGCAAGACGACGACGGCCGATCTCATCATCGGGCTGCAGCAGCCCCAGTCCGGCGCGGTCACCATCGACGGGATCGCGCTGGCCGACATCGATATCGCCAAGTGGCGGCGGATGACCGGCTACGTGCCGCAGGAAACGATCCTGTTTCACGACAGCATCCTGACCAATGTCACGCTCGACGACGAAGCCCTGTCGCGCGCCGACGCCGAGGCGGCGCTGCGCGCCGCCGGCGCCTGGGACTTCGTCTCGGCGCTGCCGGACGGCATCGATACGGTGGTCGGCGAACGCGGCGGGCGCCTGTCGGGCGGCCAGCGCCAGCGCATCGCCATCGCCCGGGCGCTGGTCCGGAAGCCGAAGCTGCTGATCCTGGACGAGGCGACGACGGCCCTGGACAGCCGGACGGAAGCGGCGATCTGCGAGACGCTGCGCGGGCTGGCCGGCGAGATCACCATCCTGGCGGTCTCGCACCAGCCGTCGGTCGTCGAAGCGGCCGATACGGTCTATGTCGTCGACCATGGGCAACTGAACATGGCCGCGGCCCCGGCGAGGCCGGAACAAGCCGCGACCGGCGCCGGCTGACCGGACGCAGGGAACGGCAGCCGGCCAGCCATGTCCGATCGCAATCCGCTGAAGACGGCGACGCGCTTCGTCGCCTGGAAAGGGCTCAACCGCCTCGTCCATGCCGGCGCCTACGCGACGCTGTCCCGCCTCCTCGCCCATGCCTGCCGCGAGGTGCTGCCGGACGGTCGCGTCCGGCGCCCGCGGGAGAAGCACGAAGACGACGGGCGCCTGACCGTGCTCGCGCTCAGCGCCGGCAATTTCCGTGGCGACCTGCCGGCGCTGGCGGCGACCGGACAGATCCGCGTGCTGCGGCTTCCGACCCACTGGCAGACCCGCCTGATCTATCAGTTCCACCGCCAGGGCCAGCCGATGTTGGATTATGTCAACCCGCCGGCGGGCCACCCCAACCGCCAGGTCAAGGCCGACCTGCGCGAGTTCTTCCGCGGCTTCCTGCCGGTGCTGTACCGCCGCCTGGGGGTCGACTGCGTCATCGGGCCGCATATCAACTATATCGCCGATGTCGACTGGGGCGCCGTGTCGGACGAGCTGGGCGTGCCCTACCTAGTCTTCCATCGCGAGAACATGTTCGCGGCCGCCCAGACCCGCCGGCTGGTCAGCGACCGGACACGCCGCCTGGGCCGGTTCGAGGGCAGCCACATGGCGGTCCACAACGAGGTCAGCCGGCAACTGCATATCGATGCCGGCTACGTGGCGCCCGAGCGCATCAGCAGCCTCGGCTGCATCCGGATGGACGCCTTCATGGAACGCATCCGCGACGCCGGGCCACCACGCAACGACCGCCGGATGGTGGTGTTCTATCCGTTCGTTCTCGGACGCGTGTTCGAGCCCGAGCTCGCCGATTTCTTCCGCGACGTGCACATGGCCCTGGTCAAGCTTGCCGTCGCCCGCCCCGACATCGACGTGATCATGAAGCCGAAGCCGAAGTTTCACGCCGTCTGGCGCGGCCTGCTGGACCGGGCGCTCGACGAAACCGGCATCGACATCACCGGCCTGGACAACATGATCATCCGCGACGACCTTGACGTCCAGGAGCTGAGCCTGACGGCCGACGTGGTCTGCGGCCTCAACACCACGGCGCTGCTGGAAGCCGCCGTCGCCGGCCGGCCCGTCGTCATCCCCTATTTCGGCGACCTCGGGACACCGAAATACGACGAGCGCCTGTTCTTCCGCGACGCCTTCGACCTGTTCGACATCGCCGAGTCGGCCGATGCCTTCACGGCGGCGATCCTCCGGCGGCTGCAGGACCCCGGGGCCGACGCCCTTGTCATGCGGCGGCGCCGCGAGCTGTTCGAGCGCTACGTCAATACGGCGGACGGACAGGCGACGGAACGGTATGTCGCCCTGCTGAAGACGGTTCATGGCGACCGGCGCCCGGCGCCGGCGGAAACGGCGGCATGACCCGCCGCGACGGATCGGGGCGGCGGCGTTGATCGCCACCATCCGCCGGCTGCGCCACGGACCGCTGCGGCAGTTCGCGCCGCTCTGGGTAGCCCTGGGTAGGGTCTATCGGGCATTGCAGCGCCGCCTGCCGATCGCCACCACCGTGGCCATGCGGATCGGCCCCCACGGTCCGTTCCGGCTGGACGGCAGATTCGCCTTCAGCAACTTCGAAGCCTGGGGCGGCGGCAAGAATGCCGGGTTCCTCGCCTGCATCGAGAGCTGCGCCAACGGCCGCTGCTTCCTGGACATCGGCGCGCATATCGGTCTCGTATCGCTGCCGGCGGCGCGCGTCATGGCTGCGACCGGACGGGTCGTCGCCTTCGAGCCGGCCGCGTTCAACCGCAAGATCCTGCAGCGTCACGTGCGCCTGAACGAGGCCCGCAACATTGAGGTGGTGGGCGACCTGGTCGGCGACCGGGACGCCGAGGAGATCCCGTTCTTCGAGCAGGACACCGACTATCCCATGAACTCGGTCGCCGGCGCCGACGGCGAGGGGCGTTTCGTCAAATCCCTGAAGCGGCAGGTCTCGATCGATTCCTTCTGCGAGGGCCGCGACCTGTCGCCCGACGTCATCAAGATCGACGTCGAGGGCGCGGAACTGGCGGTGCTGGAAGGCGCCGCCGCGACGATCCGGAAATGCCGGCCGGTGATCTTCCTGAGCGTGCATCCCCGCCAGTTGCGCATGCTGGGCGTCGAGCCGCGCCAGGTCGCCGCGCTGGTGGCCAAGCTCGGCTATGACAGCTACGACAGCGACGGCCACCAAGCCGATCCGGTCGGCGGGAATGAATACATCCTGCGCCCGCGGGCCGCGGACGCCTGACATCCGGCCGTTTCCCGCTCCCACTCCCGCCATTCCGCAACGCCCCTAGCGCATGCCACCTCCCAGTTTCGTCGTCGCCGGCACGCAGAAAGCCGCGACCACCTGGCTCTACGAATGCCTGCACGAACATCCGCAGATCTTCGTGCCGGAAACGAAGGAGCTGCATTTCTTCTGCGACAAGGCCGACTGCCCGAAATCGCGCCATGCGCGCGGGATCGAATGGTATACTTCGCTGTTCCCCGACGATGCGCGCTATGCCGCCAGCGGCGAGCTGAGCATCGACTACATGTTCTACGACTATGTGGCCGGACGCCTGCATGCCCTGAACCCGCGGCTGAAGGTGATCTTCATCCTGCGCGATCCCGTCGACCGGGCCTATTCGGCCTATTGGATGAACCGGCGCTACAAGCCGGATCTCGCCGCCTTCGGCGACTTCATCGAGCCGGAGCACGATTTCGTCGCCCGCGGCTTCTATTGCCGCCAGATCGAACGCTACCTCGAGGTCTTTCCCCGCGCGCAAATAAAGATCATGATCTACGAGGATCTGGTCAGGGACCCGAAAGGCTGCCTCGTGGAGATATTCCGCTTTCTCGACGCCGACCCGGATTTCGAGCCGGCCTCGATGCGGCAGATCATCGCCGAAACCAAGGTCATGAGTCCGAACCTTGGCCGGACCTTCTATACCCGGCTGTCACCGCTCCTGAAGCTGCGGCCGCTGCTCGCCGCATGGCGGTTCTTCAAGCGCCATACCGGCCTGAAGCGCGCGCCCGGCAATGGCGGCGGCGCGCATCAGCCGAAATATCCGCCCATGGACCCGGCCGTGCGGGCGCGGCTGCGGGACCTCTACCGGGAAGAGAACCAGCGGCTTTTCCGGCTGATCGACCGCGACATCGTCGAATGGTCGCGTTGAGCGGTGCCGCGCGCGTCATGAGCCGCCTGTCCCGCCTGCTGTCGCGCATCGAGCGCAGCCTGGCCGGCCGAAAGGCCTACCGGTTCCTGATTCGCGACTGGATCGGGCTCGGCGACCTGCGGCGCGCGTCCGACGTGATCCAGACCATGCGCTTTACGCAGAACCTGCTGCCGCTGGAGCGGACCGGCCCCGAGGCGCGGCGGATCGTGGTGATCGCGCCGCATCCCGACGACGAAATGCTCGGACCCGGCGGCACGCTGCTGCGGAAGCTGGATGACGGCAGCAGCGTGCACACCGTCTATCTGACCTCGGGCAAGCCGAACATCACCGACGAAGTCGAGGCGGAAACCAACGCGATCGCCGCCCATGTCGGCTATTCCGCCGTCTTCCTGCGGTTTCCGGCCTGGGACATTCCCGTCGACGACGACGGCGTCCGGCGTTTCGCCGCCGCCGTCCGCAACGCCGCGCCGACGGCGCTGTTCCTGCCGTTTCTGCTGGACGACAACGACGATCACCGCCGGGCGAGCCAGCTTCTCTGCGCGGCCTATGCCAGGGGCCTGATCGACCAGGCGATCGAGATCTGGGCCTATCAGGTCTATACCAGCGTGCTGCCGAACGTGATCGTCGACGTGACGAACGTCATCGAGCGCAAGGCCGAGGTGATCCGGATGTGGGAATCGCAGGCCCGGTCGCGCGACTGGGCCCACTACATGCTCGGCCTCAACGCCTATAACAGCCGGTTCCTCAAGACCCGGGGAACGCCGACCTATATCGAGGCCTTCTTCGTCGTGCCGGTCCGCGACTATGTGGAACTCTGCACGGCCTACTTCT
>JANQKO010000494.1 GCA_028281075.1 Alphaproteobacteria bacterium
GCTGGCGCGGGGGCGCGGCCGCGACGGCGGGCGGACCGCTGCTGGCGGCCCCCGCTTTCGCCGCGGTGGTGGCGCCGAAACCGCGCGTCGTCGCGGCCGACGGCCGGCTGCGCGATGTCTTCGATGTCCGCCGCGTGCTGCGCAACCGGCCGGCCGTCGGCTACATGCTGGCCTATGCCGTGCACAGCTTCGAGCTGTTCGGCTACCGGGCCTGGCTGGTGGCGTTCCTGGCCGCCAGCCTCGCCCTGCAGCCGGAACAGACGCTGCCGCTCGGCGCGCCGCTGGCGGCGACCGTGATCATGCTGGCCGGCGTGCCGGCCAGCATCCTGGGCAACGAGGGCGCGATGCGCTGGGGCCGGCGCCGCGCGATCACTGCCTATGTCGGCCTGACCGCCCTGATCGGCGGCGTATTGGGCTTCGGCATCACCTGGCCGTTCGCGGTCGTCGCCGGCCTGGCGCTGGCCTACGGCATGGCGACCATGCTCGACAGCGGCTCGCTCACCGCTGGCCTGGTCGCCGCGGCCAACGAATCCGAGCGCGGGATCACCATGGCGGCGCATTCCTTCCTCGGCTTCGGTGCCGGCCTGCTGGCCCCGCTCGCCTTCGGCGCCGTCCTTGACGTGGCCGGCACCGGCCGCCTCGGCTGGGGCCTGGCCTTCGGCGGCCTCGCCCTGACGGCGCTGACCGGGCCGCTCTGGCTGCGCCTGTTCGGTTCCGGAAAGGGGCGATAAGCATGGCATCCGACACCATCGCCATCCGCGACAGTTGTAGCGACGACGTTCCGGCCATCCACGAGATCTACGCCCATCACGTGCTGACGGGCACGGCCTCGTTCGAGCTGACGCCGCCCGAGGCGGCCGAGATCGCGCGTCGGCGCGCGGCGACACTGGCCGCCGGCTATCCCTATCTCGTCGCCGAGATCGGCGGCCGGCTCGCCGGCTACAGCTATGCCGGTCCCTACCGGCCGCGTCCGGCCTACCGCGATACGGTCGAGAACTCGGTCTACGTCGCCGATTGGGCGCAGCGCCGCGGCGTCGCCCGGGCACTGCTCCAGGCCCTGATCGCCGCTTGCGCGGCGGCCGGCCGCCGGCAGATGATCGCCGTCATCGGCGACAGCGGCCACATGGCCTCGGTCCGCCTGCACGAGGCGCTCGGCTTCGCCCATGTCGGCGTGTTGCGCGGCGTCGGCTACAAGCACGACCGCTGGCTCGACACCGTGCTCATGCAACGCACGCTCGGCCTTGGCGACAGCGTGCCACCGGCCGCGGTTATCCCGGCCTGATCTCAATCCGGGAAGTGGCGCCTGGCGTCGGCCTTGATGTGGTCGATCAGGACGCGCAGGCGCGGCGGCATGCGGCGGCGGTGCACGTAGGTCGCCGAGATCGTGCCCGGCCGGTGGTGCCAGTCCGGCAGGAGGTGGACCAGCGTGCCGTGCTTCAGCTCGTCGCGCACCGCGTAGTTCGGCAGCAGGCCGGCCGCCGCGCCCTCGAGCACGAACTGCTTCGCCGTCAGGCCGGAATTGGTCCGGAAGGTCGCGTTCAGCCGCACCGTCAACTGCTCGCTGTCGTCATGGTCGAGGGTCAGCCGGTCGAAGTCCGGAAAGATGGTCAGCGCCACCCAGGGCCGGTGCGCCAGGTCGTAGGGCGAGCGCACGGCGCCGACGCGCGCGAGATAGGCCGGCGACGCGCAGGGGACCATGGCGAAATCGCAGATCTTCACCGCGTGCAGCTCGGTGTTCTTCAGCCAGCCGACGCGGAACGCCAGGTCGTAGCCGCCCTCGATCAGGTCGGTGATGGCGTCCTGCACGTCGAGCTCGACCGAGATCTTCGGGTGCGCCGCGTGGAAGCGGGCGATGCTGCCGGTCAGATAATGCACGGCCAGGTTCTGCGAGGCGGTGATGCGGATCAGGCCGGACGGGCTCTCCTGCTGGGTTTCCAGCCGGCTGACCGCCGTCGACACCGTGTCCAGCATGGCGCTGCCGGCCTGGCACAGCTCGTCGCCCTCCTGGGTCACCGAGATCGACCGGGTCGAGCGGTTCAGCAGCCGCACCTGCAATTGCCGCTCCAGGTCGGTGACGTGCTGGCTGACGACGGACTTGCTCAGGCCCAGGGCCTCGGCGGCGCCGGTGAACGAGCCGGCCTCGACCACGCGCTGGAAGATGCCGATGCGGTAGAGGATCTTCAGGTCCATTGTTCGATTATATCGAACAATCCGTTTCGGCAATGGCCATAGCCGGGCCGGGCGACGCTCCCGTATCGTTTCCGACAACGAAGCCAGTCGATTTCTGACGGAGTTCAGTCGATGCCCGGACCGCTCGATGGCGTACGCATCATCGACCTGACGACCATGTTGTCGGGCCCCTGGGCCACCATGATCCTGGCCGACCAGGGCGCCGACGTGATCAAGGTGGAGGTGCCGGGCGCCGGCGACCATGTCCGCTCGCTCGGCAATCAGAGCGCCGGCATGTCGGCCATGTTCCTCAACATCAACCGCAACAAGCGCTCGGTGACGCTCGATCTGAAATCGGATGCCGGC
>JANQKO010000059.1 GCA_028281075.1 Alphaproteobacteria bacterium
GATGCCCCACATCGCGCCGCGCAGCGCTCCTGCCCTGTCGACAGCACGGCGCCGCGCAGACCATGATGGTGGGGAGAAAGGCGGGTTAACTGCCGGCGACGATACGGGGCGGTGGGGCGGGCTGGCCGGTCTCGAACTGCAGCGCCGCCAGGCGCGCGTAGAGGCCGCCGCGCTGGATCAGCTCGGCGTGGGTGCCGGTCTCGACGATGGCGGCCTTGTCCATGACCACGATACGGTCCGCCCGCAGCACCGTCGCCAGGCGGTGGGCGATGACGATGGTGGTGCGGTCCGTCATCAGCTTGTCCAGCGCGGCCTGCACCATGCGCTCGCTCTCGGCGTCGAGCGCACTGGTCGCCTCGTCCAGCAGCAGCACCGACGGATTGCGCAGGATCGCCCGCGCGATGGCGATGCGCTGACGCTGGCCGCCCGACAGCCGCACCCCGCGCTCGCCCAGGAAGGTGTCGAAACCGTCCGGCAGGGCGTCGATGAAGTCCGCCGCGTTCGCCGCCGCCGCCGCCGCCCGGACCTCGTCGTCGCTCGCCTCCGGCCGGCCGTAGCGGATGTTCTCGCAAGCATTGGCGGCGAAGATCACCGGATCCTGCGGCACCAGGCCGAGCCGGCCGCGCAGCGCCTGCGGCTCGACGGCGGCGATGTCGACACCGTCGAGCAGAATGCGCCCGGACTGCGGGTCGAAGAACCGCAGCAGCAGTTGGAAGATCGTGCTCTTGCCGGCGCCGGACGGCCCGACCAGCGCCAGGGTCTCGCCCGGCGCGATCGTCAGGTCGACATTGGCGACGGCGGGCTGCGCCGGCCGCGAGGGATAGGTGAAGTCGACGCGCTCGAAGACGACGGCGCCGCGCGCCGGCTCGGGCAGCGGCAGCGGCCGGGGCGGCGCGGCGATCGCCGGCTCGACGTCGAGAAGCTGCATCAGCCGCTCGGCGGCGCCGGCCGCGCGCTGCAGGTCGCCGAACACCTCGGACAGGGCGCCGAGCGCGCCGGCAACGACGATCGCGTAGAACACGAAGGCCGCGAGCTCGCCGCCGGTCATGACGCCGTCGACCACGTCCTTGGCGCCGATCCAGACCACCAGGTCGACGGCGCCGAACACCAGCAGCATGACCATGGCCGTCATCCAGGCCCGCGCCCGCGTGCGCCTGACCGCGGTGTCGAAGGCGGATGCCGTGACCGCGGCGAAGCGCGCCCGGTCGATCGCCTCGTGCACGAAGGCCTGCACGATCTGCACCGCGTTGAGGCTTTCGCCGGCATGGCTGCTGATATCGGCGACGCGGTCCTGGCTGGCCCGCGACAGCCGCCGCACCTTGCGGCCGAAGATCACGATCGGCAGGATCACGACCGGCAGCATCAGGAACACCAGGCCGGTCAGCTTCGGGCTGGAAATCACCAGCAGCACCGAGCCGCCGATGAACAGCAGCAGGTTGCGCATGGCGACGGACGCGGACGAGCCGACCACGGTCTGGATCAGCGTCGTGTCGGCGGTCAGCCGCGACAGCACCTCGCCGGTACGGGTGGTTTCGAAGAAGGCGGGGCTGAGGCCGATGACATGGTCGTAGACGGCCTTGCGGATATCGGCGACGACGCGCTCGCCCAGCCAGGTGACCAGGTAGAAACGCAGGAAGGTGGCGGCGGCGAGCACCACGACGACACCGAGCAGGCCGATGAAATACTGGTCGATCAGATGCGCGTCTTCGGCGAAGCCATGGTCGACCACCCGGCGGATGGCCTGGCCGATGGCCAGCACCGCGCCGGCGGCGACCACCAGCGCCACCAGGGCCCCCAGCATGACGTGCAGATACGGCCGCACGAACGGCCCCAGCCGCCGCAGCCCGGTCAGACGCCGATCGCCCGACGTGTCCTCAACTCCCGACGTGTCGCTCACCCGGCTTCCCGTTCCGTCCGTCGCGTCCGTGCCCTCGCATTCCCCATTTGGGGTATAGCAACAGGCGGCAGCCGGCTCAACGCAAAGGGACCTTGCGACCGGCCCGCCCGTTGGCTATATACGCCCGTCGAGATCCTGGAGTTTCGAGATGAAGAAAGACATCCACCCGGAATACCATGAAATTACCGTGGTCATGACGGACGGCACCGAGTTCAAGACGCGGTCGACCTGGGGCAGTCCGGGGGACGTCCTGAAGCTGGATATCGATCCCAACACCCATCCGGCCTGGACCGGCGGACCGCAGCGCGTGCTGGAAACCGGCCGCGTGGCGCGGTTCCGCAACAAGTTCAAGGATTTCAACCTGGGCTGAGCGGCCGGGCCGCCGGCGTCAGGGGCGGCTGTTCCGGGCCACGATCTCGTCCAGACGCGCGATCCGCGCGTAGAGCCCCTCGCTGCGATCCAGCAGCTCCAGCAGATCCCGCGGCAGGCCGGCCGTCGGCAGCGGCCCCTCGGCCAGGCAGATGGTCTGCCCGCCCAGCCGCCAGCCGTCGCCGGCCAGGTCCTCGGACGCGATCTCGCCGGCATGGGCCGCGCGCTGCACGATCAGCCAGGCCATGACCTGGGTCAGGCGCGAGGTCAGCCGCATGCTCTCGACGCTGTAGGCGAGGCCGCGGTCGACCGGCAGCCCGGAGGCATCCCGCTGCCCCTTGACCGTCAGATAGTCACGCGCTTCCTGAAGCAGCCGCAACGCTTCATCGAAGGTTCGACCGAAATAGACGGGATCGGCGTCACCCCCCGCGGCCGGTCTCTCGACGTCCCGCAAAACCTGTCCCTCGTATGCCGACATGTGCCCGGTGATCGGGCCGGATTATCGGCGCAATTCGTTAAAAAACTGGCCGGTTCGCGCCAGTCTTGAATCGGCCCGAGACGGCCATATATCGAGGTTGTACCGGGCGCCGGACTGGGCCCGGGAACATCGCCGGCCCGGCCGAAATCGGCGGGCCACCGAAACGCTGGTATTGCTCACGCTAAGGAGGATATCAAGCCATGCGTCACTTCGACCTGACTCCCCTCTATCGTTCCACGGTTGGTTTCGACCGGTTCAATCGCGTATTCGATGCGATCGGCCGGGTCGATACGCCGGCCCAGACTTACCCGCCCTACAATATCGAGAAATCGGGCGAGGACGCCTACCGCATCACCATGGCCGTCGCCGGCTTCCGCGAGGCGGACATCGACGTCACCGTGACCGACAGCACGCTGGTCATCACCGGCAAGCAGACGGTCGACCAGGACGGCGTCGAATACCTGCACCGCGGCATCGCCGGACGCCCGTTCGAGCGCCGGTTCGAGCTGGCCGACGGCATCAAGGTGGTCGGCGGGCGGCTGGAGAACGGCCTGCTGCATGTGGACCTCGTCCGCGAGGTGCCGGCGCACAAGCGCCCGCGGCAGATCAAGATCGAGGCCGCCGCGGCCTAAAGTCGCAACCAACCGTTAACCACGGCAACACGGAACATGGCCCCGCCCCCGGCGGGACGACGGGACAATAGCGTCCGCGGGCGGGGCCACTCCGACATGCGATGGAGCAGATCATGGCGACCAACCGCCTCGTTCCCTGGAACCGCCGCTTCCCGGCGTCCAGCCCCCTGTTCGGCGATCTGCAGCAGCAGATCAACCGCCTGTTCGACGATGCCTGGAGCGGCGACATCGCCGCGCCGCAGACCGAAGGCATCGCCCACCTGACGCCCAGCATCGACGTCAGCGAGACCGACGAGGCCTATCACATCGACGCCGAGCTTCCCGGCGCCGACGAAAAGGACATCGACGTGACGCTGACCGACGGCGTGCTGAGCCTGAAGGGCGAGAAAAGGATCGAAACCGAGCGGAAGCAGAAGAACGCGCTGGTCAAGGAGCGGCGCTACGGCAGCTTCTTCCGCTCGTTCCGCCTGCCGCCCGAGGCCGACATCGACGGCATCCAGGCCCGGTTCGACAAGGGCGTCCTGCACGTCACCGTGCCGAAGAAGCCGGAAGCGAAACAGGCCACCCGGCAGATCGAGATCACGTCGCCGTAACCCGACGGCCGTCCGATCGGAACCGATCGCCGCCCGCCCCGCCCCGGGGCGGGCGCCTGTAACCGGGGCCAAAGTCCGGGCAGTTTGCCATTAATCCCGGACCACGTTCATGCCGGCCTGCGCGGCCTTGAAGAATGCGCCGAAGGCCCGCCCCCAATTGTCATGCCGGTGGAGACCGGCATCCATGGGCCTGACCGCCCGCCGAACGACAACGTCTTCGGGTTCCCGGCACCGGCGCCAGTCTCCCACCATGGTCATACCGGCGGAGCCTGCCCCGGCGCAGGCCGGCGGCCGCCATGCATGGGCACCCGACCGTCGGCGCGGCGCTTGCCGGCAAAGCCCATGGATGCCGGCCTCCGCCGGCATGACGACGGGGGATTTCTTCGCACGAGAAATCAATAGGGGCAGTCCAAGGGACAGTCCCTAATAGACATGCGCTGGCATGACACGGTCAGGTGATTGTCGCCGGGGCGAGGCCCCTGGCGACCGGGATTATCATCCCGTCCGCTTGATGCCGCCAAATCGCTAGAAGAACGCCCGCATGGCGTCGAGGGTCGCGTCGGGGGCCTCTTCCATCATGATGTGGCCGACGCCTTTCAGCACCGTCACCTCGGCCCGCCGCATCCCGGCCGCCAGGCCGCGCGCCGCCTTGACCGGCGCCATCATGTCCTTCTCGCCCAGCACGAACAGCACCGGACAGGCGATCGCCTCGGCCGCCGCCGCGCCATCGTCATAGGCGTTGCAGGCATTGAGGTCGTTGAACAGCACGCCGTCGCCGGCCCGCTCCAGCACCCGGAGCCCGCCGCGCATCATCCACAGGCCCGGCACGCGATGGCCGCCGAACTGGGCGTCGCGGCCATAGCCCCAGCTATTCACCAGGTCCATCGCCAGATGCGCGTTCGCCTTCGCCGGTTGCAGCAGGGCGTCGTTCACCCGCATCGGATAGCCGGCGCCCAGCAGGCAGGCCGACGTCACCCGGTCGCCATGGCGCGCCGCCGCGTCCAGCGCCACCAGCGCGCCCATGCTGTGGCCGGCCAGCGCCGCCTTGCCGACCCCGGCGGCGTCCAGCAGGCGCGTGAGCCAGTCGGCCATCGCCGGGATCGTCTCCAGGAGCGGCCCCGCCGACCGGCCGTGGCCCGGCAGGTCGACGGCCAGGACGCCATAGCCGTGCCAGGCGAAATAACGCGTCTGCAGGGTCCAGGCCGTGTGGTCGAACGAGGCCCCGTGCACGAAGACGATGGTCGGCAGCGACGGGTCGAACGGCTTGCCGCCGGTGGCGGCGAACACCTCGCGGTCGTCGACGGTCAGTTCCATCGCCCCTACCCCTTCCGCGCCGCCCGCAGGCCGCGCGCCAGATCGTCGATCAGGTCGGCCGGATCTTCCAGGCCGACGGACAGGCGGACCAGCTCCTCGCCGATGCCGGCCGCCGCCAGCGCGTCCGCGTCCATCTGCTGGTGCGTGGTGCTGGCCGGGTGGATGACCAGGCTCTTGGCGTCGCCGACATTGGCCAGGTGCGAGAACAGGCCCAGCGCCTCGATGAAGCGGCGGCCGGCCGCGCGGCCGCCCTTGACGCCGAAGCTGAAGATGGCGCCGCAGCCGTCGGGCAGCAGCGTCCTGGCGAGGTCATGGTCGCGGTGGCTCGACAGTTCGGGATAGCCGACCCATTCGACCGCCTCGTGCCCATCCAGGAAGCCGACCACGGCGCGCGTGTTCTCGACATGGCGCCGCATGCGCACGCCCAGGGTCTCGACGCCCTGCAGGATGTAGAAGGCGTTCTGCGGCGGCATGGCGGCGCCGAAGTCGCGCAGCCCCTCGGCGCGGGCGCGCATGACCAATGCCCGAGGCCCGAACTCCTCGGCGAAGTCGAGCCCGTGATAGCCGTCATAGGGCTCGGTCAGGGTCGGGAACCTGCCCGATGCCTCCCAGTCGAAGGTGCCGCCGTCGACCAGCACGCCGCCGATGGCGACGCCGTGGCCGCCGAGGAACTTGGTGGCCGAATGCATCACCAGATCGGCGCCGTGCTCGAACGGCCGGAACAGGTGCGGCGTGGCGAAGGTGTTGTCGATCATCAGCGGCAGGCCGTGATCGTGCGCCACCCGGGCGATGGCGGGCATGTCCATGACCTCCAGGCCCGGATTGCCCAGCGTCTCGCCGAAGACCAGGCGCGTCTCGGGCCGGATGGCGGCGGCGAACGCGTCCGGGTCGCGCGGGTCGACGAAGCTGGTGGTGATGCCGAAGCGCGGCAGCGTGTGCTGCATCATGTTGTGGCTGCCGCCATAGATCGAGGCCGACGAGACGATATGGCCGCCCTGGCCCATCAGCGTCGCGATACCGAGATGCAGGGCGGCCTGGCCGCTGGCCGTGCAGATCGCGCCGACACCGCCTTCGAGCGCCGCGACGCGCTCCTCCAGCACGGCCACGGTCGGGTTGGAGATGCGCGAATAGATGTGTCCGGCGCGCTCCAGATTGAACAGCGCCGCGGCATGGTCGGTATCGTCGAACACGAACGAGGTCGACTGGTAGATCGGCACCGCGCGCGCGCCGGTCGCCGGGTCCGGCCGCTGGCCGGCATGCAGGCTCAGCGTGTCGCGCTTCAGATAGTTCGGATCGGCCATGTCGCGCCTCGCCGCTGTCGGGAAAGCCCGGCATGGTAGTCGGGCCCGACGAAATGTCCAGCGAACCACGGCCCGCGAGTCTTGCCCGGCGACAGTCGCGTCTACAGTGATGCCAACGGTGACGCCAACCGTGCAATTAGTCCTGCAATTAATTAAGGGGCTGCCGAAATCGGCAGCCCCTTATTTTTGTTGTCGCCTCGACCTGTCAGACTCGCGTCTTTGTCAAGAAGTGACCTTAAACACTGTGCAAAGACGGTCAAGCCCGAAAACGATTCATTAACTCATTTTGAATGCACGCAAGATTCTTGCGTATCGGCAATGAACAGGCCGATCCCGGCGCGAATCATTACCCGCGCCCGGCAAATATCGAGAAAAAGCCCGGAATTCCGCGAAAAAAAAGAGCCGCGCGTAAACGCGGCTCGAGTCAACAGGGAGGCGTCAACAGACTGGATGAGATCCAGCTGGGACAAGCTTGACTGGAATCAATCAAGCTGTAATGGAGACGTTAAGCCTGAAGTGTTAATGAAATCTTAAAATTCTTAACGAATTCAGATTTTTTCGTTTTTTCTTGTGGGCAGCTTATAGGCTTCGACGAGACAACCTGCGCGGATCTATTTTTTAAAGAACGCTTCGGCGCCACCACGCGCCGCTTCCTTGGCGGTGATGGCCTCGCGGACACGCAGGATTTCGGCTTCCAGGTCGGCGATATAGTCGTGCAGGGCCTCGATCGACATGTCGTCGAGCTTCCGCTTTTCCGGCTTCTTCGCGGGCGGATCCAACCCGTCCCAGTCCATCGATCGGCCTCCCTGCCTGTCCCGGGCCATTCGCCGGTTGCCTACCACAGCCGAACATACTAGACCGGACGCCATTATCGCCAGACTTCAGCCGGAAATGCCATGACGACCCTGCCCGACGAGATGACCGCGATCGAGATCACCGAGCCCGGCGGTCCGGACGTACTGCGGCCCACGACGCGGCCATTGCCCGCCCATGGCGCCGGCGAGGTGTTGATCAAGGTCGATGCCGCCGGCGTCAACCGCCCCGACTGCATGCAGCGCGAAGGCGGCTACCCGCCGCCGCCGGGCGCGCCGGATATCCCCGGCCTGGAGATCGCCGGCACCGTCGCCGCCGCCGCGCCCGACGTCACCGGCCTGGCGGTCGGCGACCGGGTCTGCGCGCTGGTCGCCGGCGGCGGCTATGCCGAGTACTGCGTGGCGGCGGCCGACCTGTGCCTGCCGGTGCCGACGGGCCTGGACCCGACCGAGGCCGCGGCCCTGCCCGAGACCTTCTTCACGGTCTGGACGAACGTGTTTCAGCGCGGCCGCCTGCGGCCGGGCGAGACCATCCTGATCCACGGCGGCTCGAGCGGCATCGGCACGACGGCGATCCAGTTGGCGAAACAGTTCGGCGCCCGCGTCTTCGTCACCGCCGGCAGCGCCGAGAAGTGCCGGGCCTGCGAGGCGCTGGGCGCCGACCAAGCCATCAACTACCGCGAGGCGGATTTCGTGCCGGCCGTGGCGGAACTGACCGACGGCGCCGGCGTCGACCTGATCCTGGACATGGTCGGCGGCGACTACCTGCCCCGGAACGTCGAGGCGCTGGCCGTCGAGGGTCGGCTGGTGCAGATCGCCTTCCTGCGCAGCCCGAAGATGCAGTTCAATTTCCTGCCGATGATGCTGAAGCGGCTGACGCTGACCGGGTCGACGCTGCGGCCGCGCACGGTGGCGCAGAAGGCCGTCATCGCCGGGGAGCTGCGCGAGCGGGTCTGGCCGCTGCTGAACGACGGCAAGGTCAGGCCGGTGATGGATTCGACCTTTCCGCTGGCCGACGCGGCCGGCGCCCATGCCCGGATGGAAAGCAGCAGCCATATCGGCAAGATCGTGCTGGAGATTTCCTAGCAGGCTGCTGAAGAAGCCGCGATATCGGCGCCAACATGCTTCGAGACGACGCTTCGCGTCTCCTCAGCACGAGGATCGGTCGTTGAATTCAAAAGATTCCTCATCCTGAGAATGTGTGAAGAAATCGCACCGATGCCCCCCAGGTTGTCATCCTGGCGAAGCCTGCCCCGGCGAAGGCCGGGGGCCAGGATCCATGTTTTTTGTTTTTGAACAGGTTGCGATGCCGCTGGATGCTGGCCTTCGCCAGCATGACGGTTTTCTTTGGGTCAGAGGTAATTTCTTCACAGGCTCTGAGGAAGCCCCGATAGGGGCTGTCTCGAAGGATGGTCAGCCGCGATATCGGATCATTTCAACAGCCTGCTAGACGCGGGCTTTGTCTCGGGCCGGAGTTGCACTATAAAGCGCGCTTGTTCATGACAGTTTGACTTCGGGCGGTCCGGAACCGGGCCGCCCGGCAGCGTGGGAGAAACGGTATGTCCAAACCGCTGATGCCGAAAGCGACGGCCGTCTGGCTGGTCGACAACACCGCGCTGACGTTCGAGCAGATCGCCGACTTCTGCGGCCTGCACCCGCTGGAAGTGAAAGGCATCGCCGACGGCGAGGTGGCGCAGGGCATCCAGGGCCTGGACCCGGTCGCCACCGGCCAGATCACGCGGGAGAATCTCGAACGCAGCATCGACGACCCGAACACCATGCTGGTGATGGAGAGGCCACCGGTCGAGCTGCCGCCGACGCGCGGCCGCGGCGGCCGCTACACGCCGCTCAGCAAGCGCCAGGACCGGCCCAACGCCATCGCCTGGCTGCTGCGCAACCATCCCGAGCTGACCGACGCCCAGGTCGGCAAGCTGGTCGGCACGACCAAGCCGACGATCCAGTCGATCCGCGACCGGTCGCACTGGAACATGCCGAACATCAAGCCGCAGGACCCGGTCACGCTGGGCCTGACCACGCAGGTCGATCTCGACGCCGCCGTGCAGAAGGCGCAGGAGAAGCTGCGCCGGCAGCAGGCCAAGGAAGAGAAGGCCGCGGACAAGGCCAAGGCCGAGCAGTTCGCCGCGGCCGAAGCCGCCGGCATGCCCTCGACCCAGCCCGTGCCCGAGCCGGCGCCGGAACCCGCCGCCGAGCCGGCGCCCGAAGAGCCGCCGGCCCCCGAGCCGCCGGCGCGGGAACTGTCGGCCGAGGAGGTGTTCGGCGCCGCACCCACCGACGACGCTGGCGACGACGCCGGCGACGACGAGCGCCCCTAGCCCGGCGTTCAAGGACGTCGGCGACCGGCGACGCGCGCGCCGGCGGGCACGCCGCGCGCGCCCCACGGATATGGATCGACAGGAGGCGATGACGCGATGGCGCGGATGACGGGCGGACGGGCGCTGGTGCGGTCGATCATGGCGCAGGGCATGGATACGGTGTTCGGCCTGCCCGGCGTGCAGATGGACCATTTCTTCAACGCCCTGCACGACGAAGGCAACGCCGTCCGCGTGATCCAGACCCGGCACGAGCAGGGCGCCGCCTACATGGCCTTCGGCTATGCCGCGGCGACCGGCCGGGCCGGCGCCTTCGCGGTGGTGCCGGGCCCGGGCCTGCTGAACACCACGGCGGCGCTGTCGACGGCCTATGGCTGCAACACGCCGGTGCTGGCGCTGACCGGGCAGATCCCGTCGGCCTATATCGGCCGCGGCCTGGGCATGCTGCACGAGATCCCGGACCAACTGGCGCTGCTGCGCGGCCTGACCAAATGGGCCGCGCGCATCGAGCATCCGGCCCAGGCGCCGGACCTGGTCGCCGAGGCCTTCAAGCAGATGCGGACGGGACGGCCGCGGCCGGTGGCGCTGGAGATGGCGCTCGACATCATGGCGACGGAAACCGAGGTCGGCGCGCCCGCGGCGCCGGCCGACTATCCGCCGCTGCCGGTCGACACCGACCTGGTCGAACGGGCGGCGGTGCTGCTGGGCGCGGCCGAGAACCCGCTGATCGTCGCCGGCGGCGGCGTCTTCGGCGCCGAGGCCGAGCTGCTGGAAACAGCCGAGCTGCTGCAAGCCCCCGTCGTCAGCCACCGCACGGGCCGCGGCGCCATCGACGACCGGCATTACCTGTCGCAGACCCAGCCGGCCGGGCACCGGCTCTGGGCCGCGGCCGACGTGGTGCTGGCGGTCGGCACGCGGCTGCAGCACCAGCGCATGTCCTGGGGCACGGACGCGGATCTGAAGATCGTCCATATCGACATCGACGCCGTCGAGCTGAAACGCGTCTCGACGCCCGCCGTCGGCATTGCCGCCGACGCCAGGACGGCGCTGGCGGCGATGCTGCCGGCGCTGGCCCGGCACAACCGCGCGCGGACGTCGCGGGCCGAGGAGCTGACGGCGCTGAAGGCCGAGACCCAGGCGCTGCTGGAGGACAAGCTGGCGCCGCAGATGGCCTGGCTGAACGCGCTGCGCCGGGGCCTGCCCGAGAACGGCATCCTGGTCGACGAGTTCACCCAGGTCGGCTACCTGGCCCGGGCCGCCTTTCCGGTGCACGAACCCCGCACCCTGCTGTCGTCGGGCTATCAGGGCACGCTGGGCTATGGCTACGCGGCGGCGCTGGGGGCCAAGGTGGCGCGGCCGGACCGGCCGGTGCTGTCGGTGAACGGCGACGGCGGCTTCATGTTCAACGTCCAGGAGCTGGCGACCGCGGTGCAGCACGGCATCGGCGCGGTCGCCGTGGTGTTCGACGACGGCGCCTACGGCAACGTGCAGCGCATGCAGCAGGAGATGCACGGCGGCCGGGTGATCGCGACCGACCTGCGCAATCCGGATTTCGCGGCCATGGCCGAGAGCTTCGGCGCGGACGGCCGCCGGGCCGAGACGCCGGCCGAGCTGGAGACCGCCGTCACGGAAGCCGTCGCCGCCGGCGCGCCGGCCGTGATCCACGTGCCGGTCGGCCGCATGCCCGACCCCTGGCCGATACTGATGCCGCGCCGGGCCCGCGGCCGGCGCTGACCGCTGGTCTCAATACCTTAACCAAGGCAGGCTAGATACGGACCGGACGATGGCCGGGGCGCCGACCGCCCCACCGCGCGGAGCCGAGGCATGGACGGCGCGTATCTGGCGCATTACCGCGAGCACGGCTATGCCGTGGTCCGGGCCCTGTTCGCGCCCGACGAGGTGGCCGGGATCGCCGCCGCCTTCGACCGCCTCTACGCCCGGGGCCTGGCGCACGGCGCCAGTTTCCGGCACGGCAACCTGCTGTACCGGGTGCGGACCGACGCCGACCTCGGCCCGATCGTGCCCATGGTCCAGTGGCCGGCCTATATCGAGCCGGTGCTGGAGCGGACGCGGCGGGACCCGCGCCTGCTGGACCTGCTGGCGCCGCTGCTGGGCCGCGACCTGAAGCAGATCATCAACCAGTTGCACTGGAAGCCGCCCTGGGCCCGGGGCGTCGGCTTCTCCTATCACCAGGACGCGCTGTTCCGCCGGCCGGCGGAGGCCTATCGGGATCTCGCCGGCTCCTATGTCCAGACCGGCATCGCCATCGATCCGCACGGCCCCCGGAACGGCGGCATGCGGGTCTATCCCGGCAGCCACCGGCGGGGCATCCTGCGCATCGAGCGGCCGGGCCGGGTGACCGACCATGAGATGGCCGACGCCGACCTGGCGGCGCTGGGCCTGGACCCGGCGGGCGCCGTGGACCTGGAGCTGGCGCCGGGCGACATCGCGCTCTGGCATCCCTATACGGTGCACGGCTCGGGCCCGAACCCGAGCGCCGGCGACCGCCGCTTCTTCATCAACGGCTATGTCCGGTCCGCGAACTGCGACCGCGGCGAATGGGCCTTCCGCGACGGCGCGCCCTGCCCGCTCGGCGAACCGGTCCTGGTGCATTACGAGGACCTGCACATCAGGCCCGAACCGCACTATACCGGCGACTGACCCGACCCGGCCGGCGGCGCATTTTGCCGGGCCCGGCACCCGACTCCAATCGCGAATGACCGGATCTGGGGCAACTCGTCCCAGTCTGGCACAGGCGCATTTTGCGTCAATTCGGGACAAATTCACCATAAATCCGCGCGAACGCGGATCGGACAGCCATTCCAACGGCTTAGCCAAAAAATGTCACAGGTGCCTCATTTCGGCCACAAACTGGCCCGGGCTCTGCAAGGACCGGGGTGAGCCGCACCGGCGCCGACAACGGCCCGGGGCACGAACCGGGGACCAGGGGGTCTCGACCATGCCCGCCAACGCCCGGCGGGACCCGATCGAGAGGAGAGTTCAGATGCTGTTCGGCCGTATCGTCAAAGCCACCGCCACCACCGTCGCCGCCGCCGGCCTGCTGTTGAGCGCGGCCGCCGTTCCGGCCCAGGCCGACGAGGCCGGCGCCACCGCGCATGTCGCCAAGCTGAGCGAGAACGCCGTGGCCCTGCTGACCGACCGGCAGATCGACGCCAACGACAAGGCCGCGGCGCTGCACAAGCTGTTCGTCGAGGGCTTCGACATCCGCACGCTGAGCCGGGCCGTGCTGGGCCGGCACTGGCGCAAGGCCGACGACGCCCAGCGCGCCGCCTACGTCCAGGCCTTCGAGGCCTATGTGGTCAAGACCTATGTCCGCCGCCTGTCGCAGCTCGACGACGTCAGCGTCAAGATCAAGGGCGCCCGCGAGCTGAACGAGAAGGACAGCCTAGTCAGCACCCGCTTCGCCGGCCCGAACGGCCAGCCGCTGAACATCGACTGGCGGGTCCGGACCCGCGACGGCGAGGCCAAGATCATCGACGTGATCGTCGAGGGCGTGTCCATGGCCGTGACCCAGCGGGCCGAGTTCTCGGCGCTGATCCGCAGCCACGGCGGCAAGCTGGACATGCTGATCGCGGCGCTGGAGAAGAAGGCCGCGGCCTGAGGCCCGGCCGGCCGGGAGACATCGACAGGTCCGCCGGGAGACGTCGCCACCGGGCAGTGCAATCGGGATCCCCCCATCCCAGCATTCGCCGCCCACATGAGCGCAGACGTCCCCGGCCCTGCCACGGCGGCGCCCCTCCCCCAGGGCGCCGCCGTTTCTTTTTGGGTTTCATGGTTCGAAGGACGCACGGGCGCCGGGATCGGCGGGCGGGATGACGTCGTCCGGCGCGGCGCTCCGGGCCGCTTGAGCGGGCCACCCCCAGGCGGCCACGCCGGACGTCGACGTCGCCGGCGATCCTGCCGGGCCGGTGTTTCCGGCGGATGTCCGCCGCCACGTGATTTGGTTTCAATTGTGTCGGCCGGCGGCCCCGCCGGCGTTCACGGCGAAATGGGGCGGCCGGCATGGTATGACGGTCGCGGGGGGCATATATGAGATTCCTGGCAGGTGGGCATGCGGGGCCGAGAGGAACAAGACGACACCCGACAGGACAGCCGGCGCCCCGTGGGTGGGCCCGCCGGCGACCGCTACCGCATCGTCATCGAGCCGTTGACAGGGCGGGTGACGGCCAGGTTCGCGGGCACGACGCTGGCCGAGACCACGGACGCCAAGATCCTGCACGAGACGAACCTGCCGTCGGTGATCTTCGTGCCGCGCGGGGACGTGGCCATGGACCACCTGCGGCCCATCGACCTGCAGACCTTCTGCCCGTTCAAGGGCAACGCGACGCACTGGCGGCTGACGCTCGGCGGGCGCACGGTGACGCCGGCGGCCTGGAGCTATGAAACGCCCTTGAGCGAGGCCGACGGAATCGCCGGCCATATCGCCTTCTATCCGGCCGCCGTCGAGCAGTGGACGCGGGACGGCGAAACCCTGCACGCGATGACGCCGCTGCGCACCGAGCGGCACCCGCTGACCGACTGGCTGCTGCTGTCGGCGGGCGCCGCCGCCTCGCCGGAAGCGCTGACCGAGCAGCTCGGCCAGCAGCTCGTCGCCGCGGGCGTGCCGCTGTGGCGGCTCTCGGTCGCGATCTGGACACTGCACCCGCAGCTCGCCGGCACCGGCTATACCTGGCGCGGCGACCGCGACGGCGTGGCGCAGATCTATACGCCGCACGGCGCGCTTGAGAGCCCGCAATACCTCAACAGCCCGGTCAAGTTCGTCACCGACGGCCTGGGCGGCGTGCGCCAGCGGCTCGATACCGGCGCGCCGCGCTATCCGTTCCCGGTGATGAACGACCTGAAGGCCGAGGGCGCGACCGACTATGTCGCCATGCCGCTGCCGTTCTCGGACGGCAGCATCCATTCCATGACGCTGACCTCGCGCGACCCGGACGGCTTCTCGACCGCCGACCTCGGCATGGTGTTCGAGAACTCCGTGGTGATCAGCCGGCTCTACGAGGTGCATACGCTCAGGGCCAACACGGCCGTGCTGCTGAACACCTATCTCGGCAAGCGCACGGGCGCGCGCGTGCGCGAGGGCCAGACCCGGCGCGGCGACGGCGAACGCTTGCGGGCGGTGATCTTCATGGCCGACCTGCGCGGCTCGACCGCGCTGGCCGAGCGGCTCAGCCGGGAGGACTATCTCGACGTGCTGAGCTGCTTCTTCGACTGCACGGCGACGCCGGTGACCGAGCGTGGCGGCGAGGTGCTGAAGCTGATCGGCGACGCGGTGCTGGCGATCTTCCCGCTGCCCGACGCGATCGACGCGACCGCGGCCGAGGCGGCGGCGGCCACGGTCTGCCGCCGGGCGCACACGGCCGCGCGCGACAGCCTGCGGCGGATCGAGACCGCGAACCGGACGGGCGGGCTCAAGGCCGAGATCCGCTGCGCCGTGGCGCTGCATCTGGGCGAGCTGACCTACGGCAATGTCGGCTCGCGGGACCGGCTCGATTTCACGATCGTGGGCACGGCGGTGAACGAGACCGCGCGCCTCGACGCGGTGGCGAAGAAGCTCGACGAACCGGCGGTCTATTCCGGCGACGTCGGCCGGCACCTGGGCGAGGCCGCCCGCTCCCTCGGCCACCATGCGCTGCCGGGCGTCGGCCGCGAGATCGAGATCTTCGTGCCGGTCGGGTAACCGACCAACCCATAGGGAAGGGTTACCACAGAGGCACGGAGACACGGAGAACCAACTTGTTTTTTCGGCGCTTCGCGCCAACCAACTTTTTTGTTTGTTCTCGGTGTCTCCGTGCCTCTGTGGTTGGATTTTCTTGTTCCCGCGCCCCGACCGGCCCAGAGGCGGTTTTGCTTGTGGCGGCCGGGAGCGGTGCTACGATCGGACGATCCGATATCGGACGGACACGCCATCGAGGGAGGAGATGCTTATGTCCACAGCTACGGCGGTTGCCGAGAAGCCGGCGGCGATGGAGATCGGCGACGGCGTCATGGTCGCCAAGAAGGACGAAGCGATCTACGTGAAGGGCCGGCGCGACTGGATGCAGTATCGCGAGCTCGGCGTCACGCAAGGCAGCGCCGGGCGCATCCGGGCGCAGGTGACCTCGTCGTCGCAAGGGCTGTCGGAGCCGACCGGCTGGCACGTGCATCTCTGCGAGGGCCAGCTCGTCTACATGCTGACGGGCTGGGTGGATCTCGAATTCGCCGGCGGCAAGGTGGTGCGCGTCGGCGCGGGCGACAGCATCTACATCCCCGGCAACACGCCGCACAACGAGATCGCCACCTCGGACTCGTTCGAGCTGCTGGAGGTCAGCGTGCCGGCCGACATGGGCACGAAGCCCTGCGACCCGCCGGCTTAGGCGGCCTAAACAAACAAAGGGTTTTCACCACAAAGACACGAAGGCGCAAAGAACCAAAAAGGTTTGTTGGCGCAAAGCGCCGTAACAACCCGTTTGTTCTTCGTGTCTTTGCGCCTTTGTGGTGACATCTCGGATTTCGGAACGTCAACCACTTATGCCAAGTTGGCATTGGTAAGTCGATCCGAGAGCACTTGGCATCGAAATCAAAACGCGCCGATGGTAGGATGAGGCCATGGCCACGACGACGTTGGAGAAGGCGATCGCCTCGCTGAAAGAGTTACCGGAAGAGCTGCAGGACGAGCTCGGCGGACAGCTTCTGTCGTACATCGACCAGTGGCGCGAACTGCAGATGTCGGTCGCCGAAGGCATCGCGCAGCTTCGCCGCGGCGAGGGCGTTGAGGTCCGGGACGGCGCGGCGCTGGTGCGCGAGATCAAGGCGAGGCATGGTCACACCTAGACGGGTCGTTCTCGCGCCGACGGCCATCGCCGACATCGACAACATCTACCTCTACATCGCCGAAAACGGCGACCCCAAAGCCGCCGAAGGTCAGATCGAGCGTTTGTGGAGCGCCTTCGAACGCCTCTGCACCTTCCCCGAACACGGGCGCAAGCGCGATCTGCTGGCACGGGGTCTCTACTCGCTGGTCGCCGGCAACTACGTGGTGTTCTATCTGCCGCACGACGACCGCATCGAAATCGTCCGCGTCATTCACGGTCGCCGCGACATCGAGCAGGAGATGGTCTCGTTCCTCAAACGGCACTTGCTGCGCTAAGGATCGCGCCTCGGTTTGGTCGTCAACTCTGTCGTATCATGTCGGCGACAAGAGCCGATGAGACGTGAACAGCGAAAAATCACCACCAAGGCACCAAGACACCACGATCACGCAGAACGTGAGCAATGGTGCCGGCTGATCTTGGTGTCTTTGCGTCTTGGCGGTGAACCTATCTTGTTTTTGAAACGTGACGGGAGGTGGGGATGGCAGACGTGATCAATATCGAGTTTACGCGGTTCTCGGCCTTTTACAGCCCGCTGATCGCGACCATCGCCGGCGGGTTCCTGGAAGACGAGGGGTTGAGCCCAAGGCACGCGGTGTCGGCGCCGGGGCGCACGGCCATCGACTCCCTGATCGACGGCACGGCGCACGTGGTGCAGTCGGCGCTGAGCCAGGGCTTCGGGCCGCTGGAGCGTGGGCAAACGCCGCCGGCGGTGCATTTCGCCCAGATCAACGAGCGCGACGGGTTCTTCCTCACGGCCTGCGCCCCCGACCCGGATTTCACATGGGCCAAGCTCGCTGGCAAGCGCGTCATAATCGACCACGGCGCCCAGCCGCTCGCCATGTTCAGATACGCCTGCCACAAGCAGGGCCTGGATTTCGGGAGCATCACGGCCGTCGACGCCGGCGGCACGGCTGAGATGATCGCGGCCTTCCGCGCGGGCGACGGCGACTACGTCCACCTGCAAGGCCCCGCCCCGCAACAGCTCGAGCACGACAACGCCGGCCACGTCGTCGCGTCCGTCGGCGAAGCTATCGGCCCTGTCGCCTTCTCCAGCCTCGCCGCCACCCGCGAGTGGCTCCAGACCGACATGGCCGCCGCCTTCATGCGCGCCTACCGCAAGGCCCGCGCCTGGCTGATCGAAACGCCGGCCGCCGAGGTCGCCCGCGCCGAAGCCGACTTCTTCCCCGACATCGACAGGCAAGTCCTCACCGCCAACCTCGCCTTCTACCAAACCCTCGGCTGCTGGTCCCCCCACGTCGAGATCACGCCGGAGGCCTACGAAGTCACGGTCGACGTGTTCATGCACGCCGGCCTGATCACGCAACGGCACCCCTATGAGGCGATTGTGGCGACGCCGCCAGGGTAGGTCGAACATGCTCAATTCGAAGCTTTAGAGACCCAAGCAACCTAAGTGTTTGAATCCTCTCACCCAACGCTTAGATGTCTTTGTCGGTTGGAACTAGTTGGCCGAATGGCCATTTGACCGCCCACCACGCTTGCAGCGTCCGACCAAAAATCACTAAGGGTCTCGGCTAGGAATTGATATGCTATCTTCCGACTTTAGACTAGCTGTAATAGCGACGGCAGTAACGATGCTATGCTACGTTGGCTACCTCAATTCGGACCTTTAATCATGATCCGCATCCGGAAATCCTCGATGCCGATATAAACAGCAAAAACGATTTTCGTTACTAAATCAACTTAGACAACATAGTAGGGTACTACACTTGAATATTCATGCCACCCACTGACGAACATTCGATCTACATCCCTCGCCGCTTGACGAGAATTGACGATGATGGAAACATCCAGGAAATAAAAGAGTCTGAACTGTCAAGTCGAAGCTTGCCAATCGTGGTATTGGGCGAACCAGGCATGGGCAAAACTCGTTTGCTCGAACAGCTCGCCAATGACCAGAAAAATTGGCGCTTCATACGCGCTGGCACCATTGTACGAAACCCTCAGAAAGCCTGGTCCCCAAATCCTAAGCAAATTCTGGTGATTGACGCTCTTGATGAAGTAGCGGCTCTCCAAGAGGGGGATCCGCTACACAATGTTCTGAAAGCACTTGGCGAGATTAACTATCCGAACTTCGTCATGTCCTGCCGTTCAGCGGACTGGCGCAGCGCAATAGCCAAATTCGATATTGCTGAAGACTACTCTAATGCACCAGAGGAATGGATTCTAGAACCCATCACGAGAGATGAAGCTCTAGACTTCCTGCTCGGTCAACAAGTGCGAAGAGAGATTGCCGACGAGCTGGTTCTCCAACTCGAAGCCAGAAATCTTTTTGAATTGTTCCGTAATCCACTCACGTTAAGCCTGCTGGCAAATGTGGTCAAGACACCGAACTACACACTTCCAAAAACGAAGGCAGATTTATTTGCGCAGGCTACTGATTTTCTGCGGCTAGAGATGAATAACAGACACGCTGATAAAGAATTTGCCCAAATGGCAAAAGAGCAGGCTTTGGATGCGGCAGGAGCGGCTATGGCCGGATTGCTGCTTACAGGCAAAGACAATATTTCGATCGGCCAAAACTCAAGTGAAAACAGCAATAATCTGCCTATCTCAGAAGTGACAACTCTTCCGAATGGTGAATATGCAAAAGCCCTTCTACACAGCCGACTCTTTCGGATTGGAGAATTCCATGAGCGTGGGTTTGTTCCCCTCCATCGCACGGTCGCTGAATATTTGGGCGCGCGGTGGTTGGCGAGGCGGATAAGGGGCAACAGGCAAGCGACGGCACGTTTTTTTGCGTTGATCACAGCCGATGGACTTGTCCCCGCCTCTCTGCGAGGTCTGCATGCTTGGTTGGCGCATTGGAGTCCTGAGCTTGCAAGAATAGTAATAGAAAATGATCCGTACGGATTGTTGCGCTACGGCGACGCCGATGGTCTTGACGTAGTGCAAGGCAGAGAATTGCTAGCAGCGTTGCAGCGCTTGGAGGAAGAGCAACCATACTTTCGTGCCGGGGACTGGGCTCACTACTCTGCAAAAGGACTGATGCACGAAGAACTGGTCGATGTAATGCGTGCCGTCATCACCAGTAGTGGCACCGGCTATCAATTGCGTACTCTTCTGCTCGAAGCCCTCAAAGATACTTCGATGGCGGATAAGCTTGGCTCCGAACTTGAAGCGATGATTAGAAATTCAACGCTCGACACCGGTGAGCGCTTGGACGCAGGGTTGGCTCTAGCTGGTGCCAGCGACTACGCGATCAATTGGCCTCAACTCATTGACGATTTGCGCGAAGAAGAGAATGAGGATTCACCGCATTTAGCAATCGGATTGATACTAGAGATCGGAATAGAGAAATTCTCCGATTGGTCAATTGCGAAGACGGTGCTTGCCGCAGTGGGACTTCTAGGATCGAGCAGCAGAAGGCGAGGCAGTGCGTATTTCGGCAGCCTCCATAGTCTCGCACAAGCGATTCCAGATGATCGCACAGCAACAATGCTCGATTGCCTTGCTGACGAAGTCGCAGCACAACGATCCAGCAAAGACTCAGATCGGGAGAGTTGGGAAATTCAGTTCGAGATCGGTGGCTTTTCTCGGAAGCTAATAGCTCGACAACTCGAGCACGGCATTGATGATCCCCTGCGCCTCTGGCGATGGCTCGAAGCTCTCGAGGATAAAAACGGCTACGATGATGAAACTCGCAAGAAAATTGCGAAGTTCCTAAAAACTAACTCCAATGCGCGGGTTGCCATTCAGAGTCATTTCTTGTTTTCGACCGCATCAGAGCACTGGCGACTCGGCAGTCTCTATACCGCGAATCAGATATCGTCGGGTCTGATACTCCAACCAGAAGACATTATCTTTCATCTACAGCAAATTGCTGAACGCAACGATAGAAGCGATCGTTACCGCGAGGTTTGGCGCACGCTGGTAGCTGTATCCCGGGGCGTAAACGGTATTCCTGACGACGTACGCGCTGTCGCCACGCCTTATGCATTGGGTGACGACGAACTTACCAATTTCCTCGATCCCAAACCGTCACCTAGCGATCTGGATCGGCAAAACCGAGAGAAGATGTGGGAAGCACAGCGCAAGCGACAAGAAAAGGATAAGAAACGGCTATGGGATAAACACCGCACAGATTTCGCGGCCCACAAGAATGAAATGCGATCCGGCGAGCTTGGCTGGATCGCGTCGCCAGCCAAAGTATATTTCGGTCTATTCAGCGACGTCGACACCGAGAAGGATCCACCTGATCGCATTAGAGATTGGCTAGGTCCAGAACTTCAGCAAACGGCATTGGCGGGGTTCGAGGCGACGCTTTTCCGCGACGATATTCCAACACCAGAACAAGTAGCCAACAGCTATGCGGTTGGTAAGTACTGGAACTACATACATCCAATTTTGGCTGGTCTCGTCGAACGCTGGCGAAATGGTCGCGATTTTAGCAATGTACCGATCGATGTGATCATGACTGGACGGCTCGGGGCCAGCAGTGAACTAATTGAACAACATGCCAAGCTTGAGGGATTTGAAGACGCACTTGAAGCTCTACTCAGAACCGATCAAGCAATATTTGAGAGGTTTTTGAGGACTTGGTTAGAGCCGCATCTCTCGGTCGAACATCAACATGTCATGGGTCTCTACAAGTTTGCTCGTGATGTCAGCTATCGCCCTCTTTCTACCAAGCTTGCGGCGGAATGGCTTGGGAGATTTCCGAATCTTCCATTTCAGACAGAAAGCGAATTGATCTATTGCCTTGCAACAGCACCTGTTTCCGAGCGCAATTCGGCTTGGAGTGAGCTAATGGTCCTGGCGGAAAAACGTCGCCAAGTTGGCTTTCAGTCTGATGAGCACGGATACTTGTGGCAGTCTGTGTGCTTTCTCGTCGATTTTGAGAGTAACGGCAACTGGCTGAGATCCGGCGGAGACCTAAAGCCCGAGTTCATTTGGAGCATCCGCTCAATCCTCAACTATCAGCGTCATATTGTAGGCGACCCTCTCCCCATATCATCGAAACAATTAGCGTGGATCGTTCGGGTATTCAGGAGGATTTGGCCTCGAACCGATCGTCCCGGCGGCGTTACCTCAGGCGATGTCAATCCTTGGGACGCGGTGGAGTTTATTGATTGGGCTATTTCACAGCTTGCAAGTAAGACATCCGATAATGCAATGGAACAACTTACCGCTCTACTCAATGCGCCGAAGGACAGCTACACGACCCGTCTAAAGGATGCTGTTGCCAATCAACGCCGCTCGCGCATGGAAGCGTCATTCGGGTCTATCAGTCTGACCGACTTTGCCGCCGCGCTGAGGAATGACACTCCGCGCTCAGCCGATGAGGTACAGGTAATAGTACTTGACGAAATTGCCCAGTTGCAGAAAGAGCTTCGTGGAAATGCCACGAATACTGTCGAGCATTTTTATGACCATAACGGTAGACCAAAAACAGAAAATGAATGCCGCAACTTGTTGCTGGACCTGCTGAGACGACTCCCGTTTGGCATTCAAACGTCGCCTGAAGAAGCGATGCCTGGAGGGACTCGGGCTGATGCCGGCTTTCGGCTCGACAACATAAAGGTTCCATTGGAAACCAAGGGCCAATGGCACCGAAATGTCTGGGAGGCTGCCAATTCACAACTTGGCCAGCTTTATTCCATTGACCATCAAGCGCACGGTCGGGGCATCTATGTCGTGTTTTGGTTTGGTCGCGACGCACCACCCGGCAAAAGACTTAGGCGCCCTCCAGACAACAGGGATTCACCCCAAACGTCCGAGCAGATGAAAACGATGCTGGAACGGCGAATTCAACCGGCGCTGCGTGGTTCCATTGCCGTGTTTGTGCTCGACCTAAGTAAATCAAATTAGGGAAGTTAGAGTTGGCAGCGGCTACGACCGAATCGAACCGCTCCGACGGCCGCCTGGAACGCCAACTCAAGAGTACGATTCTAGAAAGGCTCGAAAACTTCGATTGCGTCGCCCTTCTTGGACCTCGCCAAGTAGGCAAAACCATACTCGCTAGAGAGATTATCTCGAACCATTCCAACTCAATTTATTTGGACCTTCAAAGTCCGAAGGACCTTGAAACACTAGGCAACGGAGAACAGTTGTTCACCGATAACCAACATGCCCTCATTGTGTTGGATGAAGTCCAATGCCGGCCTGACCTCTTTCCAATCTTGCAAAGCCAGATAGATTCTCGCCGAGATCGATTAGGAGACGATCGCGGACGTTTCTTGATACTGGGGTCGGCCAGCTTAGATCTGCGGCGTGCTGCCTCCAAAAGTCTTACTGGGCGTATGAGTGAAGTTCTTTTGCCAGGCTTTCAACTCGTCGAAGTAAGTCAGATGAATCATGCGACATTTGGCGCTATTCCAACTGATCCCACCGAATACGAGCAACAAACGGCTAGTAACCCGACCGCTCCGCCTCTGGATCAAGATAATGTCAACCGACTTTGGCTAAGGGGCGGTTTTCCGTTGAGCTACTTGGCGAAAAACGATCAATCGAGCCTGCAATGGAGGCGGGATTTCATTCAAGCCTACATTGAACGCGATATTGCAGACCTCGGGCTTACCGTACACCCACCAACACTTGGCCGTTGCTGGGGATTACTTGCTTCGCGCCAAGGCTCAATTTGGAACAAAGGAAAATTCTCCAATGCCCTTGGAGTGAAGATCACGCAAATAGACGAATGTATTTATGCCCTTGAAAAGCTCTTATTCATTCGTGCGTTACCGTCATGGCATGGTGATGTTAGAAGGCAGTTAATCAGAGCTCCAAAATATTATGTCTGTGACTCGGGACTGCTTCATTCCCTATTGAACATCAGAACCATAGATGAGCTTGTCGAGCAGGAAGTTGCAGGTCACAGCTGGGAAGGGTTTGTAATTGAGACGCTCATTAACGCAGCACCAAGAGCACAAGCCGCTTTCTTCTATCGCGACCAATATGGTTCGGAAGTCGATCTAGTGCTGGAATTCTCTATAAACAATCGTTGGGCGATTGAGGTAAAATTCAGCGGTGATCCAGATGTCACAAAAGGATGTCTCACGGCAGCTGATGTTATGAAAGCTAGCCGAAGACTAGTGGTCCACACAGGACCGGAGAGTTTCACAATGAATAATGGCTTTGAAGCCATGACATTAATTGATGCTTGTGCCGCCGCAGCTGCTGCATAGACGATCGACCTGTGGTCGCAGCGTCGAAGCGAGTCTCACGTAGCTCGACTACGAAAATTATACAACAGACCGCCGAACGCATAAGTACACGATCATCATTCTGTCCAAGCGCCCGTCAAAATCTGAAATTGCTCTCAAATTGGGCAGGCAGACTTCAGTATCCTGTCTGCCATAAACTGCCGAACGGCTCCAACCGCAACCACGCTACCGTCTCCCGCAAAAACGTCGGGATGTCGTGTAGCGGCACGTTGAGGCTGTTGCGGCGGGTGAAGTCGAAGCCGGTTGCGGGTGCGAGTGCGAGTGGCTCGGTGAGCGGGGCGGGCATCTTCATGTCGGGGAGGATCTTTTTGAGCTCGGCGTAGATGTCCTGCCAGTGCCAGCTATCGTAGACACCATAGTAGCGGCCGGACGCGGCCTCGTTTTCGTAGGCCGCCAGGAACAGCGCGGCGAGGTCGTGGAGGTGGATCATCGACGTGGAATCGTTGGGGATCTTCTCGTGCCTCGGCGGGCCGCCGGCGATGAGGGACCGCAGCCATTTGTGCGGGTTGTGCTCCAAATGCCCTGGCAGGATGACGGGGCCGAACAGGCCGGTCGGCAATAGAATGCAGAGACGCATGTCGTGCTCGGCGGCAAACGCGATGGCAGCCTTTTCCATCACGGTCTTGGTGGCGGATGTGTATTTCTTGGCCCGGCACTGCTCGCCTTCGTCGGACCAGTGGTCGACCTCGTTCTTGACCGGCACGGGCGGCACCGGATTGGTGCTGCATATACAGATCAACGTTTGGCCCCACTTCCCATTACGTATTCGACATAACAAACCTCATTACCTTTACCAAGTCTATACAAATATAAACCAATGATTTTGGATTTGGTGGGTATGATTCTGATCTTATTCCACTCTCGATTCTTCCAGATTCGCCACTCCACAATATGAAATATCTCGAAAAATTTCCCGATAAAACTACCTCCTCAATATTACTTCTATTATTAAATATACTCACAAAAATTTTATTCGCAAATTCTGATGCTTGTTTTGGCCTCATTCCAAATCTTGATAACTCACTCAATATCATTATTTCGACAATGTCGAGTTTTGAATACAACCTTTTCTTCCCAGATTTGATCTTTTTGTCGGCACGTTGAAGCAAGCCTCTGTTTACCCAGTGCTGAAATTGTCCCGGAGGAAGCCCACATACCCGGCAAACGTCAGCCTGAACATATTGCTTTTTCAACATATTGAATGACGAACCTCTGCTACTTTTAGGAGAAAATCTTCTCGTAGACATCTTTTTTTAGCCGTTCCTCAATACCCCAAACGTGCCAAAAATTAGAATACCAACTGGTATTTTACTTACTCGCGATGCTCATCGCCAACGCAGTTTTTGTGCCCAAAAAAGAAGGTTTTGGTGGGTTATTCGATCACTTTTTCGTGATAGCCGCGAACTCAAAAAGGCAATTGGCTCCAATCAGGTTCACTATCCATCTTATAAGGCGTTGTTTTATCGTAAGAATTTTCAAGTAGGGGGTCAGCCACAATCTGTCACCGATGCTGACCGCGCCGTTCTATAGGTACTGCAACCGAACAGCAGCAGTTGCGGAGGTGGCAGCACCGTTTTGAAAACAAACCAGTAGGTTGAATCAATGTCAAAACGGCCCCCTAAAATCCGTGTCAGGTTTCCGTTCGGAAACGGGACCAACATCACAATCGAGATTAGCGGAACTGTGGCAGTCATTACAGCGATTGCCGTTCCAACTTCATTAGCATTCCTCGGGCGCCTTTTTGGACTCTGGTAGCCGTCAAAATCAGGACTGGCTTCACAAGTTAACTGGGGTGTCTCCAGATCAAACTCCGCAGTTCAAATGCGGGATTATAGTAGTAATCGGCGCTTTGCATCGGCGACAACGACTGCTGGATCGCTAGAAGACAGACATTCCGTGCCCTCAGAACGGTGCGGAGCGGAGCCATTCGATGGTTTCGCGCAAAAACGTCGGGATGTCGCGTAGCGGCACGTTGAGGCTGTTGCGGCGGGTGAAGTCGAAGCCGGTTGCGGGTGCGAGTGCGAGTGGCTCAATGAGCGGGGCGGGCATCTTCATGTCGGGGAGGATCTTTTTGAGCTCGGCGTAGATGTCCTGCCAGTGCCAGCTATCGTAGACGCCGTAGTAGCGGCCGGACGCGGCCTCGTTTTCGTAAGCCGCCATGAATAGCGCGGCGAGGTCGTGGAGGTGGATCATCGAGGTCGAGTCGTTGGGGATCTTCTCATGCCTCGGCGGGCCGCCGGCGATGAGGGCGCGCAGCCATTTGTGCGGGTTGTGCTCCAGGTGGCCCGGCAGGATGACGGGGCCGAACATGCCGGTCGGCAGCAGAATGCAGAGGCGCATGCCGTGCTCGGCGGCAAACGCGATGGCGGCCTTTTCCATCACGGTCTTGGTGGCGGATGTGTATTTCTTGGCGCGGCACTGCTCGGCTTCGTCGGACCAGTGGTCGACCTCGTTCTTGATCGGCACCGGCGGCACCGGGTTGGTGCTGCTGGTGCTGCTGCAGATGATGGCGGTCTTGACGCCCTGGCGGGCGGCGGCGCGCAGGATGTTGAGGCAGCCGTTGACGGTCGGCATGATGATCTCGGCATAGCCTTGCTCGTCGTCCATCTCGCGGGCGGGCTTGCCTGACGGGCCGGCATAGACCGGGATGAGGCTGGCGATGAAGACGGCGTCGGTGTTGGCGAGCGGTTCGTCGAAGTCGGCTTCGTGGGCCATGTCGGCGCTGTGGAGCGTCAGCCGTTCGGCGGCGCCGGGGAGCGCCATGAGGTAGGGCGCCTTGTCCGGCGCCTTCGCGTCGCGCAGCGTACCGCGCACCGTGTAGCCGCGATCGAGCGCCGCCTTGACGATGTTCGAGCCGACAAGGCCGCTGGCGCCGACGATGCAGAGGGATTTGTCCGCGAGCCTCATTTTCTTTCTGCCTCTTTCCTGTTGGGCCGGCAGAGAAGGGAGGTTTCACCACAAAGACGCGAAGACGCAAAGAACCAAAAAGACGTTGGCTGGCGCGGGCCGGTATGCCGACGTGTGGGATGTCGGCACGAACACGGCGTCGCGGGACCTGAGTCTTAGACGTGAATGGGATCGACCACAGAGGCACGGAGGACACGGAGAAAAGTTGGTTGGCGCGAAGCGCCGGAAGAAAGCGCATTCTCTCTGTGTCCTCCGTGCCTCCGTGGTGGAAACCCCTTCGCTCTCACCGCGTCGCGGCGGAACGGATCAATGGGATGGACTGCCCATGTTCTGCATCCGTCGGGTCGGCCGGAAAGAGAGGTTTCACCGCCAAGGCGCCAAGACACCAAGTCGGCATGTCGAATTGCGCCGGTATGCCGACGTGTGGGATGTCCGCGCGAAAACGGCGTCGCGGGACCTGAGTCCTAGACCGGAATGGGATCGACCACAGAGGCACGGAGGACACAGAGAATACACATGTTTTTCCGGCGCTTCGCGCCAACCAACTTTTCTCCGTGTCCTCCATGCCTCTGTGGTGAAAACCCCGTCGTCCTCACCGCGCCGCGGTGAAACGGATTAACGAGGACTGTCCTCATGTCGTCGGTCAACAGCAGAGACGCGGAGGGCACGGAGAAGGAAGCTGGCCGGGCGCGACGCGCCCGATGGGAACAACGCGCCCGCGCGGCCCGCGCTACCCCCGCCCCGGATTGGCCTGGGCCATGAGGTTCTTGCGGGCTTCCGCGTCCCAGTCGCCGGTGGGCTTGCCGAACTCGCGGCCGACGTCGTAGCCGCGGCGCAAGGCCGGGCGCTGCTGCAGGGTCTTGTACCAGCGGCGGACGTTGGGGAATTTTTCCAGGTCCACCTCCTGGCGCTTGTAGGTGATGACCCAGGGCCAGATCGCCATGTCGGCGATGGAATAGTCGCCGGCGACATAGTCACGGCCGGCCAGGCGCCGGTCGAGCACGCCGTAGAGCCGGTGCATCTCGTTGTCGTAGCGTTCCCTGGCGTAAGGGATCTGTTCGGGGGCGTAGAAGCGGAAGTGGCCGGCCTGGCCGAACATCGGGCCGACACCGCCCATCTGCCACATCAGCCATTCCAGCACTTCCATGCGGCCCCGCAGGTCGGCCGGCATGAAGCGGCCGGACTTTTCCGCGAGATAGACCAGGATGGCGCCGCTCTCGAACACCGAGACCGGGTCGCCGCCGCCGGGCGGGTCGTGGTCGACGATGGCGGGCATGCGGTTGTTGGGGCTGATGGCCAGGAACTCGGGCGCGAACTGGTCGCCCTTGTTGATGGCGACCGGCACCACGCGGTAGTCCAACTCCATCTCTTCCAGCGCGATGGAGATCTTCCAGCCGTTCGGCGTCGGCCAGTAATATGCGTCGATCATGGGCGGCGTCCGGTCAGTTACTTGGTGGCGAAAGCCTTTTGCAGGGCCGGGCGGGCCTGCAGGCGGTCGATATAGGCGGCAAGCCCGGGCTTGTCGGCGATGTCGCCGACGAGGCGCGAGGCGACGATGCCGGCATGGCCGGTCATGATGTCGGCGGCGGAGAAGTCGCCGGCGAGATAGTCGCGGCCGTCGAGCGCCTTGTCGACGACGCCCAGCATGCGGGCCAGCAGCTTGGTGGCGCGGTCGACATTGACCTGGTTGCGCTTCTCCTCGGGCAGGATGATGGTCTCGACGACGAGGGTGTTGACCGGCGGCATCAGCATGCCCTCGGCGAAGTGCAGCCATTGCAGGTAGTCGGCGAAGGCCGGCGTCGACGTGTCCGGCACCAGGCGGCCGTTGCCGTATCGCGCCAGGACGTATTCGACGATGGCGCCGGACTCGAAGATCCGGATGTCGCCGTCCTCCAGCACCGGCACGCGGCCGAGCGGATGCACCTGGAGATATTCGGGCGCGCGCATGCGCGGATCGCCGAGCGTGAACGGCTCCAGCGCGTAATCGAGCCCCAGCTCCTCGCACAGCCAGACGATGCGCACCGCGCGGGTGTTGGGGGCGTAGTAGATCTTCATGCGGCCTCTCTTACATACGCGGCGCGGACGCGGCCGGGCTAACGGTTCGACGCGGTCGGCGCGTAGGCGTCGGCGCGGTCGTCGGGCGTGCTGTCATGCGCGAGCTCGGTCGCCGGATCGCCGGCGACGCGGGTGTGGCGCATGACCCGTGGCAGGTCGAAATCGTAGGGCCGCGCGCGGTGCAGGACGCAGCGGTTGTCCCAGACGACCGTGTCGCCCGGCCGCCAGTGGTGGGTGTGGATACGTGGCGGCCGGCAGGCGAAATCCTGCAGCTCGTCCAACAGCGCCAGCGCCGCGCCGTCGTCGAGGCCGGGGATGCGGTAGGCATGGCGGCCGATGAACAGCGACTTGCGGCCGGTGACCGGATGGGTCTTGACCAGCGGCCGCAGCGGCGCGCCCTTGGTGTGGTAGCCGTAGCCGGCGCCGGTCCTGATCTCGTAGCCCATCTTGGCCTGCGACTGGTAGAGCGAGTGATAGGCCGAGAGCCCCGATATGCGCCGCTTGCGCACGTCGTCGAGCGCGTCATACGCGGCGCGCATGTCGGCCCACTCGGTCTCGCCGCCGCTGGGCGGCACCTCAACCGCCGACAGCACCGAGGCCTTGGCGGCGAGCGGCATGTAGGAGCTGTCGGTGTGCCAGCCCTCGTTGCCGCGCAGCACCTTGAAGCGGTGCTCGCCGGCCCCGGCGACCGTGCCGTCCGGCTTGGCGTTGCTGATCTCGACGGACTTGTGGTCGCTGTCGCCGCGCAGGATCTCGATCTCGCCGAAGCGGGCGGCGAACGCCTCCTGCGCCGCCGGGCTCAGGTTCTGGCCGGGAAAGACCAGCAGCGCGTATTGGTGGAACGCGTCCTCGACGACGGCCCAGGTGCCGTCGTCCAGGTCGGCGAGGCCGATGTCGGTCACGGTGGCGCCGAGCGTGGCGTCGAGGGCGGTGATGGTGGGCGCCATGGCGGCTTCCTGCTGGTCGTTGGGCCCCGACAGTATGGGCGCGCGCGCCGGCCGATGACAAGCGCGGGCGCGCGTCAGAGCGTCCGCGACATCAGGACATAGCGGTCGCGCGGGGCAAAGCCGAGGCGGCCATAGAGGCGCCGGGCGCGGGTGTTGTCGCGGGCGACCTCCAGATGCAGCGCCTTGACGCCGAGGCCGCGCGCCGCGTCCGCGACCCGGTCCAACGCCGAGGTGCCGAGGCCGCGGCCGCGCGCGGCCTCGACGAGGAACATCTCGTCGACGAAGGCGTCACGGCCGCCGAACTCGATGCTGTAGCCGAAGCAGAGCGCGACATAGCCGACCGTCTGGCCGTCCTCTTCAATCAGCCAGATACGCCCGGCGCCGGTCCGCGCCAGCAGTGGCGCGATGGTGTCGGCGGTGGCGACGGCATCATGGGAAATCCGCTCGACGGCGTGACAGGCCGCGATCAGTCCGAGCAGCACGTCGCCGTCCGACGATGTCGCGAGACGGATGGACACCGTCATCTGGTCTGTTCTCCCTTGCCGTCCGGCCGGAAATGCTTCCCACGACATCGACAGCCTGGATGACGGCATCTCCAACGTCGTCATTGCCGGACTTGATCCAATAGTGTCCGGTGATGACGAACGGGCATAACTGGGGCAGAAGTCCGAGCGTATTCGGATTCCTTAGGGACAATCCCTAATCCATTAGGGTGGACTGTCCCTATTGATTTCCCGTGCGAAGAAATCCCCCGTCGTCATGCCGGCGGAGGCCGGCATCCATGGGCTTTGCCGGCAAGCGCCACGCCGGCGGTCGGGTGCCCATGCATGGCGGCTTCCGGCCTGCACCGGAACAGGCCCCACCGGCATGACCGTGGCGGGAGACTGTCGCCGGTGCCGGGAACCCGAAGACGTTGTCGTTCGACGGACGGCCAGTCCCATGGATGCCGGCCTCCGCCGGCATGACGATTGGGGCGGGTCTTAGGCGTTTTCTTCACGGCCGCGCTGGCCGGCAGTCCGGCATGGAATCGATGGGGACTGCCCTATCAACTACGGCAACTAACTTGGCGCCTATGCGGGACACGGGCCCATTTCCGGCATTGCCCACCGCCAAATGTTCCCTTATTGTTCCGAGATGAGCCCCCCGCCCTGAACCGGGAGAACCACTTTATGATCAGTGGAAGCTGCTGCTGTGGCGCGATCAAGTTCGAGCTATTGGCCGAACCATCGATGATGGGGACGTGTCATTGCACGCGATGCCGCAAGGTCGGCGCGAGCACCTTTGTCTTCGTCAAGAAGGCGGACCTGAAGTGGATTCAGGGGCGCGATCAGGTCCAGCTCTTCGCGCCGGTTCCCCCTTACAAATACGGTCGTTGCTTCTGCCGAACCTGTGGCACGTCGCTCGGCGAAATCTTGTCGGAAGAAGACAGCTTTCCAATCGCGGCGAATGCCCTCGACGGTGAACTGGGCCTCAGAACCCGGTTCCACGAGTTTGTCGCCGAAAAACCCTCGTGGTACGACATCCGTGACGATGCAAGACAGTTCGATGGGCATCCCGTCTCCACCTGACTGTTCGTCAAACGAACAGATGTTCGATGGCCGTTGCCGAGCGGCCGCTTCGGGTCACGCGCGGGAGGGCGGCAATCGACCATGCGGGCGTCGGACAAGGTGACGAACCCGCTCTCGTATAGTCTCCGGCTTCGGCACGAGAGATCGAATGACCGAGATACCGACGATCGAGACCGAGCGGCTCATCCTCCGCCCACCCGGAACGGAAGACTGGCCTTCATATGCCGAGCTGATGTCCTCGGCGCGCGCCATTTACATGGGCGGCCCGTTTTCGACCAGGGACGCCTGGGGCATGTTCTGTCACGACGTCGCCCAGTGGACGCTGATGGGGCACGGCGCGCTGATGCTGGAGGCCCGCGGCAGCGGCCAGTGTCTCGGACAGGTCGGCATCAATCACGGACCGCTGTTTCCCGAACACGAGCTGGGCTGGCTCGTCTATCCCGAGGCCGAGGGAAGAGGCTACGCGTACGAAGCGGCACGGGCCTTGCGGGACTGGGCGTTCACAAAACGGCGCCTCGAGACCCTTGTCAGCTACATCGATCCGCGAAACGGCAGATCCCGCAGGCTCGCGGAACGCCTGGGCGCGGTGCTGGATACGGCCGCGCCGCGTCAAGATCCGGACGATCTGGTCTATCGCCACCCCAAGCCTTGACCAAGCTCGGGGCGCGTAAGCGGGGCCGGTCGTCCCTAGGCGTCCGCATCCATCTTCGACAGCAGGTCCAGGTCGCCCGTGGCCAGCCGCCGGGGACCTGGCCGTCGAGCGGAAAGTGGGCGCGCACGGCTCCGTACATGGCGGCACGGTGGCGGGACGACCGCCGCGACAAGGCCGCGCTTGGCAATCCGGGCCGGGGCTTTCATAGTGGCGGTCGGGACGCGCAACGGCGACGAAACGCGCTCGACGAGTGGAGGGAGAGCATCATGGCGGGACCCTATAAGGGGCGGTGCTTCTGCGGCGCCATCGAGTTCGAGGTCAGTGGCGAGCCGGCGGCGATGGGCTATTGCCATTGCACGGACTGCGCCGAATGGGCCGGCGCGCCGATCAATTCGTTCAGCCTGTGGCCGCAGGGCAGCGTCAGCGTGACCAGCGGCGCGGACAATATCGGCACCTACAACAAGACCGAGAACTCGTTCCGCAAGTTCTGCAAGAGCTGCGGCGGGCATGTCTTCAGCGACCATCCGGGGATGTCGCTAACGGACGTCTATCCGAACGTGGTGCCGGACCTGACGCACGCGCCGACGCTGCACGTGTTCTACGGCGAGAAGACCGTGTCGGTGCAGGACGGGCTGCCGAAGTTCAAGGACCTGCCGTCGGAGTTCGGCGGCTCGGGGGAAACGCTGCCCGACTAGGGTCCGCCGGCCGCCAGGCGGCCAGACACATGGGGTTCGGGGCGCGTCGTGGTGATCATTCTCGGTATCGGCGCGCTGCTGGCGCTGGTCTTCGGGCCGTCGATCTGGGCCAAGGCGGTGCTGGCGCGCCACAGCGCCGAGCGGCCGGACTTTCCCGGCAGCGGCGGCGAACTGGCCCGGCACCTGCTGGACGCGGCCGGGCTGGCCGACGTCCGGGTCGAGGTCACCGATCGTGGCGACCACTACGATCCGGAGGCGCGCGCCGTGCGGCTGTCGCGGGACAACCATGACGGCCGGTCGGTGACCGCGGTCGCGGTGGCCGCGCACGAGGTGGGCCACGCCCTGCAGCACCGCGACGGCGACCCGGCGCTGATGCGCCGGACACGGCTGGTCAAGAGCACGGCCGCGTTCCAGCGCATCGGCTCGATCGTGATCTTCGGCACCGCCATCGTCGGCCTGGTGGTGCGGGTGCCGGGCCTGATGCTGCTGGGCCTGGTCGCCGGCGTGCTGACCATGGCGGTGTCGGTGGTGGTCCACCTCGTCACCCTGCCGGTGGAATTCGACGCCAGCTTCCGGCGCGCCCTGCCGATCCTGGACGAGGGCGGCTACCTGCCGCCGGAGGACCTGCCGGCGGCGCGGCACATCCTGCGCGCCTGCGCGCTGACCTATGTCGCCGCGTCGCTGACCGCGCTGCTGAACCTGTGGCGCTGGATCCGGCTGATCCGATGACCGGTGCCGCCGACACCGCCGCCCCCGCCATCGACACGCCGGACTGGGCCTCGATCGTCGCGGTGACGCTGGGGATCTCGGCCTTCGGCATGGCGCTGGGGCTGACCTACCCGCTGATCTCGCTGATCCTGACCGACCGCGGCCATGGCGAGACCGTCGTCGGCGCCAACGCGGCCACCATGGCGCTCGGCCTGGCGGCGGCGACCTTCATGATCCCGCGGCTGACGGCGACGCTGCCGGCGGCGCGGCTGGTGGTCGGCAGCCTCTGCCTGGCGGCGGCGGCGATCCTGGGCTTCGCCCTGTTCCCCTCGCTCGCGGCCTGGTTCGCCCTGCGCTTCATGCTGGGCTTCTGCATCAACGTGGTGTTCGTGCTGGGCGAGGCCTGGCTGAACGCGGCCTGCACGGAGAACCTGCGCGGGCGCGTAGCCTCGGTCTACACGGCCGTGCTGAGCGTCAGCTTCGCGATCGGCCCGCTCGGCGTGCCGGCCTTCGGCAAGGAAAGCGGATTCGGTTTCGCCGCCGGCGCCGCGCTGGTGGCGCTGATCGCCTTCAGCTTCGGCGTGCTGACGCGCCGCGCGCGGGTCCGGCCGGAGCCGGCGCCGCCGGGCGCGCTGCTCGGCTTCGCGCGGGCGGCGCCGCATCTGGTGCTGATGGTCGGCGTGTTCGCCTTCGTCGACGCCGCCGCGATCTCGCTGCTGCCGGTCTATTTCGTCGAGAAGGGCCTGAGCGAGGGCTGGGCGGCGACCACGGTGACGATGCTGTTCATCGGCGTGGTCGGCTCGATGCCGCTGGTCGGCTATGCGCTGGACCGGCTGAACCGGCGCGCGGTGGCAGCGGCCTGCGCGCTGATATCGGCGCTGGCGGCGCTGCTGCTGCCGCTGGCCGACGCCCAGGGCTGGCTCGTCTGGCTGCTGCTGTTCGTGCTGGGCGGCGCCTTTTCCGGCCTCTATGCCTGCGCGCTGACCGGGCTGGGCGAGGAGTTCAAGGGCGGGCTGCTGGTCACCGGCAGCGCCGTGTTCGCGCTGGCCTATGCCGGTGGCGGCATTATCGGGCCGGCCACGGTGGGGCCGCTGATGGAAACGGCCGGCCTGGAGGCGGTGCCGATCTCCTTCGCCGTCGTGCTGCTGGCGGCGGGCGCCGCGCTGCCGCTGCTGCGCGGCCGCGCGAAACAGAACAGAGGCGCTGGTTAATAGCGCGTTGACAAACCAGGTTTCACCGCCAAGACACCAAGGTCACGCCGAACGTCTGAAGACCGCGACGTCCGGTCTTGGCGTCTTGGCGTCTTTGTGGTGGAATCAATAGGGACAGTCCCCATAGGCGCTAAGTTATGCGGTTTGATATGTGAAGGCCTGGCTTTTCCGCTTTCTAGTTGGCTCGCATATGTACCGTCTGAGTTTTTCAGCGAT
>JANQKO010000519.1 GCA_028281075.1 Alphaproteobacteria bacterium
ATGTGGGCGCATCTCGGCCGCTGCCTGGCCGAGCTGCCGCATCTCGACCGGATGATCGTCGCGGACGAGCCGGACCGCCGGATCGAGGTGGTCGGCGGCGAAACCCTGGCGGCGCTCGCCGCCGAGGGCGGCCCGGCCTTGTTCATGACCGGCCATATCGGCAACTGGGAGCTGCTGCCGGTGGCCGCCCGGCGGCACGGCATCGACCTGCACCTGGTCTACCGCGCCGCCAACAACGCCGCCGTCGACCGGCTGATCCGCCGCGTGCGCGCGCCCCGCGTCGCCGGCCAGATCCCGAAAGGCACTGCCGGCGCGCGGCGGCTCCTGACGGTGCTGTCGAACGGCGGCATGGTCGGCATGCTGGTCGACCAGAAGATGAACGACGGCATCGCGGCGCCGTTCTTCGGCCGCCCGGCCATGACCGCGCCGGCGCTGGCGCAACTGGCCCTGCGGTTCCGGGCCCCGGTGATCCCCGTGGTCTGCGAGCGGCTGGACGGCGCGCGTTTCCGCGTCACCGTACGGCCGCCGCTGGCGCTGCCCGACAGTGGCGACCGCGCCGCCGACGTGCTGGCGCTGACGACGCAATGCAACGCCCTGCTGGAGCAATGGATCCGCGCCCGCCCGGCGCAATGGCTGTGGCCGCACCGGCGCTGGCCGGACTGAACGCCCGCCGCTCCGCGCGAGACAAGCTACGCGGCTGCGAACTTCTCGACCTTGATCGTATCCGCACGCCGCCGCGCCCGCCAGAGATCGTGCGCCATCTGCATGCCAAGCCACGTCTCGGGCGCCAAGCCGAACGCCTTCGACAAGCGGATCGCCATCTCGACGGAGATTCCCGATCTTTCGTTGACAAGCTCGGACAGTGCCTGTCGGGTCACACCCAGCCCCCGGGCGGCGCGGGTCACGGACAGGCCGAGAGGCTCAAGACACTGCCGCTTCACGATGCCGCCCGGATGCGGCGGATTCCGCATGACCATGCATCAATCCTCGTCAATGGTAACGGCGAGAATATCCATCAGCCTGGGTATGTGCGCGGGAGCCACCCGTCGCGTCATCCGGCCATCGGATGGCGCCTTGCGGCCTCGATGCCTGAACGACACGATCATCCAGGAAGGCCATTTTGTCGTCCGTCACCTGTCAATTGACGAATTGGCTTTGTAAGGAAGCCAGTCCATCCCAGCGTTCACGCCAATGTTCAGTCCGCGGCGGCGTCCGGCATCGGCCCGGCGAGGAGGGCCGGATCGAGGCGCTGCTTGAACCAGTTGACGCGCCAGTCGAGATGCGCGCCGGTGGACCGGCCGGTCGAGCCGACGGCGCCGATCACGTCGCCCTGCCGGACCCTGGCGCCGACGGCGACGTCGATGCGCGAAAGATGGGAATAGACCGAGGTCAGGCCGTGGCCGTGATCGATCATCACGGTGCCGCCGGTGAAGTAGAGATCGGCATGCGCCAGCGCGATCTCGCCGTCGGCCGGCGCCATCACGGCGGTGCCGGCGGGCGCGGCGATATCGATGCCGAAATGCGGCCGCCGCGGCTCGCCGTTCAGCACCCGCTGGCTGCCGAAGACGCCGGTGACGCGGCCCCGCAGCGGCCAGACGAAGCCGGACCGGAACCAGGTATCCGGGGTATCGCGGCGGCGCACCTCGGCGATCCGGGCGTTCTCGCGCCGGATCCGCGCCAGCGCCTCGGCCGACGGCGTCACCATCGCGGGCGGCAGGCCGTCGATGCGCTGGATGTCGTACCGCCGGCGCGCCACCTCGAGCCGGCGGCGCAGGCCGCGGCCGTCGAGGAAAGTGACCGTCAGCTCGGCCGTGGGCGGGAAGTCCCGCCCGAAGCCGAACACGAAGGCGCCGTCGGCGGCGACGCGCACGGGCACGCCGTCGAACGTCACGCGGGCGCCGGGCGCGGTCCAGCCGCGCACCAGGCCGCCCTGCACCATGTCGCCGTCGAGGCGCAGCCCGTCGGCCGCGGCGGCCGCGGCAATGGTGACGGCGAGCGCGAACAGGACGGTCAGTGCCGACAGCAGACAGCGCATGTCCCTAGCCCTAGCCCGCGTCCCGGTCACCGCGCTCGGCCGTCAGGCCGGCCGCCGCCGTGGCATAGGCTTCCTGGCGCGCGACGCTCCAGTAGCGCAGCGCGGTGACGGCGACGCGCCGGCCGCTGACGGCGCAGGTGACGTAGGTGCCGGGCCGCACGACCTCGTAGCTTCCGGCGCCATAAAGCAACACGGCCTCGCGCTCCGGCAGATCCATCAGAGCAACGTGCCCTGTCCGTCGGGCGTCCGCCGGCGCGCCGCCGCGCGGCGCGGCGCGGCCTCGCCGTCGACCGTGGCGCCGGCGCTGCCGTCGTGGAACTCGATGCTGAGCGCCAGGCCGGGCCGGGCCGCCGCCGCCGACGTCACCGGGCCGCCGTCCGCCGCGCGCACCACGGCATAGCCGCGCGCCAGCACGTTGCGGTAGGACAGGCTTTCGAGCAATTGCGCCACGGCCGCCAGACGCCGTTCGGCGTCCTGGACCTGCCGGC
>JANQKO010000522.1 GCA_028281075.1 Alphaproteobacteria bacterium
CCAGCCGCAGCAGCGTGCCGGCCGGCGCCGCCTTCAGCGGCTGGCCGGCCGAATCGTCCACCGCCACGTCCCAGCGCCGCAGCTCGGCCGCGACGCGGCGGGCCAGGTCCCGGTCCTGCGTCACCAGCGCCGCCGTCGCCGCCGGCGTCTCCAGAACCCGGCGCATGGCGAGCGCGATCACCCCGGCCTCGGCCTGGCTGTCCGCGCAATCGACGCGGTGGACGCCGTCGAGCGCGTCGGCCGGCAGCGGCGACAGGTCGCGCCATCGCTCCGTGGTCTCGGCCGGCCGGGTCGCCTCCGACAACAGCCGCCGGCGCCCGGCATGGCCGTCGTCGTCCGCCCAGGCCGGGACGTCGCGCCGGTCGACGCCCAGGCCGGCCAGCAGTTCCTTCAAGCCGAACTGCGGATGGCCGGCGTCGAGCTGCCGCCAGGCCTCTTCGTCCAGGCCGGCGTCGAGACCCGGCAGCACGACGGCGCCGGCCGGCAGCCGCGCGACCACGCCGATCAGCTCGGCCGTCGCCGGAATGCTGCCCGTCGAGCCGGCCGCGATCACCGGATCGGCGGGCGGCGCCGCCCGCCAGGCGGCGGCGCGGGCACGGATCGCCCAGTCCCGCCGCTCGGCCGGATCGAGGCAGCCCTCGGCCGCCAGCAGACCGCGCCAGGGATCGGCCAGCACCTGCAGGAAATCGAGCGTGATCTGCCAGTGCGCCGCGAACTCGGCCGGCGCCAGATCGGCCAGCGCCTCCAGCGGCAGCGCCTGCGTTTGCATCTGGTCGAGCAGCCGCGCCAGCTCGGCCGCCAGCAGCGCCGCCTGGGCCGCGTCGACGTCGCGCAACTGCCGGATCAGCTCGGTCAGCAGCAACTGCCGGCGCAGGCCGCCGATGGCCGGCGGCAGCGTCAGGTCGGTCTCGCCGCCCGCGTCGCCGGCATCGATCAGGTCGTCCTCGACATCGCCGACCGGCTGCATCGCCGGCAGCAGCATCGGCCGGCCGTCGCCGATGCGCAGGAAGGCCTCGCTCAACGCCCGCGCCGCCCGCCGCGTCGGCAGCAGCACGGTCACCCGGCTCAGCCGCAGCGGATCGTCCCCGTACCGTGCCAGCAGACCGCGGGCCAGCGCGTCGACGAAGGCCGCGCCGGCCGGAATGTTGTAGACCGTCGGCCGGTCACGCATCGGCAAGCAGCCAAAGCGGTTGCGCGCTGTAATGCCTGCCTCCAGGCCGCGCCGGCGGCCCGCCGGTCGTCCGGCGCGCCCGCGCAGGCGCGGACCTCCAGGTCCGCTGCCGTGAGCGCAAACGGCCTAGGCCGCGAGCGCCTGGTTGGCCGCGTCCAGTCCCTTCGGCGTATTGATGCACAACCAGTCACCCTCGTGCCGGAGGCCGAACAGGCGCCCGGCTTCCTCGGCGCGATCGTACAACAGGTTGAGCGAGAAGGCCCCCGGCGGACAGGCGGCGAACAGGTCGGGCGTCAGGATCTGCACGCCCGTGAACACGAACGGCGAGACCTGGGTTTCCTCGCGCCGGGTCAGGGCGCCGTCCGGCCACATGACGTAGTCGCCCATGCCCGGATAGCCGATGGCGCCGACGGTCGGATTGAGCAGCAGGATCGCGTCCATGCGGGCGGGGTCGAAGCGGCGCGCCAGGCGGTGCAGCGTGTCCTTCATGCCGTCGAACCAGAGCGCGTCGGCATTGATGACATAGAACGGGTCGGTTCCCAGCAGCGGCAACGCCTTGGCGACGCCGCCGCCGGTCTCGAGCAGCGCGTCCGTCTCGTCGGAAAAGGCGATGTCGAGATCCCGCCGGCCGCCGAGATGCCCGCGAATCATCTCGCCCTTGTGGTGCAGGTTGACGACAACGCGCGTCACGCCCGCCGCGACAAGACGGTCGAACGCACGGTCGATCAGGCTGCGGCCGGCCACGTCCAGCAGCGGCTTCGGCCGGTCGTCGCCCAGCGGCGCCATCCGCGTGCCACGGCCGGCGGCCAGCACCATGGCGACATCGGGTACGGGTATCGATAACGTCATGAAAACCTTCTGATTCTTTGCTCGCGCGCGGCGGCGCGCCGCGATATTGCGATTCCTGACCGTTCGGGGCAAGCATTTGGCCGAGGCGAATCGCGTGGCGCAGACTGCGGCAGCCAGATGACCGGACGATGACAGATGGTAGAATCGACGCCCATTGACACGCCCGAGGCGGCGCTCCGCGCGTTCGCCCGGACGGACAGGCTGCGGCCGGTCGACAGCGGCCTGGTGAACCGCACCTGGGCCGTCGGCGCGCCGCCACGCTTCGCCCTGCAGCTCGTTCACGCCCGCTTCGACGACGCCGACAATGCCCGCATCGAGGCCGTGACCGGCCGCCTCGCCGCCGCCGGCCTGGCGACGCCGGAACTGGTCCGCACGCCGGACGGCGGCCTGTCGTGCCCCGGACCCGGGGGCCGCCGCTGGCGCCTGCTGACCTGGCTCGACGGCGAGGTGCATGACCGCGCGCCCGGCGCCGCCCATGTCGGCGCGGCCGCCGGCCTGCTGGCGCGGTTTCACGACGTCCTGGCGGCATCGCCCGAGGGCGCCACCCTGCCGGCAACCGGCTTCCACGACACCGACGCCCACATGCGGCGCCTGTCGGCGCTGATCGACCGCCAGGCGGACGCCGACATCGTGGCCGTCGCCGAGGCCATTCTCGCCGCCTGGCGGGCCTGGCGCGACGCCGCGACGCTGCCGCCACGGCCGGGGCATGGCGACCCGAAGCTGTCGAACGTGATCTTCCGGACCGGCCGCGCCGAGGCCCTGGCGCTGATCGATCTCGACACGCTGGCGCTCTACGGCCTCGACGACGAACTGGGCGACGCCATCCGCTCCTGCTGCAATCCCGGCGGCGAGGACGCCGTCGACGGCGACATCGATACCGGCCTGTTCAGCGCCTTCGTGCGGGGCTATGCCCGACGCGCGGAGACCATGACACGGGACGAACGCGACCGTATCGTGCACGGCGTCGGCCGCATCGCGCTGGAGCTGGCGTCGCGGTTCTGCGCCGACGCCGTCGAATGCCGATACTTCGCCTGGGACCCGGCCGTGGCGCCGAGCGCGCGCGACCACAACCTGCGCCGCGCGCGCGGCCAACTGCACCTGGGACAACGGGTCGCCACGCGCCGTGGCGAACTGGAACGGATCGTCGCCACGGCCTGACGCCGGCATGACATGGGGGGCAGGCGCCGCTAGGACAGCGTCTCCGGCGCCTGCGTCCGGATCCAGGCCGCGACCTCGGCCAGCGCGGGATGTTCCAGCCGCCGGCGGAGCATGCGCCGGCAGCGCGGCAGGTGCCGGAGATAGGCGTCCCGGCCCGCCGTCCGCGCCAGGCGCGTGAAGACGGCGATGATGCGCGCATGGCGCTGCGCCGCCAGCACCGCGCGGGCGGTCTCGAAGGCGCCGCGATCGATCGCGGGAAAGGCGGCGAGATAGCGGTCGACCGCCATGGCCGCGACCGCGGCCGGCACGTCGCGCCGCGCGTCCTCCAGCAGCGACACCAGATCGTAGGCCACCGGCCCGATGCCCGCGTCCTGGAAATCCAGCAGGCCGCAGGCCTTCACGCCGGGCCGGTCGGGCAGGTGTACCAGGTTGCCGGCGAAGCAGTCGCGCAACAGCAGCGATCGCGGCAGCGCGTCGGCCGCCGCCAGCGCCCGGCGCCAGGCGGCGGCGAACGCCGCCCGGTCCGCCGCCGGCGCGAACAGCTCGGCGAACAACGCCGCCTGCCCGGCAAACAGATCCGCGTCGTAGCGCGGCAGGCCGTCGGCGCCGTCGAAGCGCCGATGCAGCGCGATCAGCATGTCGACGGCCAGCGCGTAGAGCGGCAGCGGATCGGCGCCGGCATCCAGCAGGCCGGCGAAGACGGCGTCGCCGAAATCCTCGACCAGCAGGAAGCCCCGGTCCGCGTCGGCATACAGGACCGCCGGCACGGACAGATCCAATCCCCGCAGCAGGCCGGCGACCCGCGCGAAGGCCGGCAGGTCGTTGTGCGGCGGCGGCGCGTCCATCAGCACCGCGGTACCACCATCGGCGCGCCGCAGGCGCACGAAGCGCCGCGACGAGGCATCGCCGGCGAGCGGCCGGGGCACGGCCGCGTCCCAGCCGGCATCGGCGACGAAGGCGGCGGCCAGGTCCGCGCGCTCAGTCATCGGCCGCCGCGCGCAGGACCGGCGCCAGCCGGGCGGCTTCGCCGAACGCGGCCCAGCTCAGCAGCCGCCGCTCGCCGCCGGGCGTGTCGTCAAAGGCCAGGTCCAGGCGGTCCGGCGGCGCCAGCTCGCCCAGCCGGTCCGGCCATTCGACCAGGCAGACCGCGGTGGCGAAAGCGTCCTCCAGGCCCAGCTCGGCCAGTTCCTCGGGCGCGCTCAGCCGATAGAGGTCGACATGCCAGACCGCGCCGGCCGCGGTGTCGTAGTGCAGCATCAGGTTGAAGGTCGGGCTCGGCACCTCGTCGGCGACACCCCGGGCCCGCAGGAAGGCGCGGGCGAAGGCCGTCTTGCCGACGCCGAGCGCGCCGGCGAGGCAGATCACGTCGCCCGCCCGGGCGGCCCCGGCCAGGGCGGCGGCCAGCGCCTCGGTCGCGGCGAGATCGGCGAGCAGGAACGCGCCCCTGGTGGCGGAATCATCCGACATGCGCCGCCTTGTACGCCGTTCGCGGCCGATCGGCAACGTGCCGGCCGGGCTTGCGAAGCCGCCGCCGGCGGTCCATGTTGCGCGCGCTTGCCGCCGCAGACAACAGAGGAAGCCCGCGATGCCGGACGCCGACGCCCAGACTGACGTCGCCATCATCGGCGCCGGGCCGGTGGGGCTGTTCGCGGTCTTCGAGCTCGGCATGCTGGACATGCGCGCCGTCGTGTTCGACGCCCTCGACGCGCCGGGCGGCCAGTGCGCCGCGCTCTATCCGGAAAAGCCGATCTACGACATTCCGGGCTATCCGCGCATCGACGCCGGCGAGCTGGTCGGGCGCCTGACCGAGCAGGCGGCGCCCTTCGCGCCCGGCTATCGGCTGGGCTCGCCGGTCACGCGCCTCGCCCGCGCCGACGACGGCTGGCGGGTCGGGGCCGAAAACGGCGCCGAGGTCGCGACCAGGGCGGTGGTGATCGCCGCCGGCGGCGGCGCCTTCGGCCCGAACCGGCCACCGCTCGACGGCATCGAGGATTACGAAGGCCGCTCGGTATTCTACCTGGTCGGCCGGCGCGAGGACCTCCGGGACAAGCGCGCCGTCATCGCCGGCGGCGGCGATTCCGCCGT
>JANQKO010000530.1 GCA_028281075.1 Alphaproteobacteria bacterium
GACGCCGCCGGCCAGATTGGCCAGCCGCGCCGCCTGTTCCAGACCGGCGCCCACGGCCAGCGCCGCCGCCGCCGTCGCGACCACCGTGTCGCCGGCGCCGGACACGTCGAATACCTCGCGCGCGTCGGCCGGCAGGTGCGTCACCGCGCCCTCGGCCGTCACCAGCGACATGCCGGCGCCCGACCGGCTGACCAGCATGGCGGCGATACCGCCGCCCACCAGCAGCTTGGCCGCCGCCGCCGCGACGCCGGCATCGTCGTCGCAGGCCAGGCCCGAGGCGGCGGCCAGCTCGGCGACATTGGGCTTCAGCAGGGTGGCGCCGGCATAGGCGGCGATGTCGCGGCGCTTCGGGTCGGCGACAACCGGCACGCCGGCGGCCGTCGCCTTCTCGATCGCACTTCCCAGCACGCCGTTGCCGAGCACGCCCTTGGCATAGTCCGACAGCACCAGCACATCGGCGGTCGTCAGCGCCGCGTCGAGCGCCGACAGCAGGTCCACGGCCGTCGCCGCCGCGACCGCCGCCGTGGTTTCGGCATCGGCGCGCAGCAATTGCTGACCGTCGGCGACATAGCGGGTCTTCAGGGTCGTCGAACGGTCAGCCTCGACGACCAGCCGCGCGGTGATGTTCGCTTCCGAGGCCGAAAGCTCGGCTATGCGGCGGCCCGTGGCATCGTCGCCGACGGCGGCGATCAACACCGTCTCGACGCCCAGCGCCGCCAGGTTGCGCGCGACATTACCGGCACCGCCCAGCATCTCGGCCTGGCGTTCGATGCGCAGCACCGGGATCGGCGCCTCGGGCGACACGCGGGAGACCGCGCCATAGGTGAACCGGTCCAGCATGACGTCGCCCAGGCAGACCACCCGGCCGCCGGCCAGCGTCTCGATCAGGTTATGCAGCGCGCTTGCGTCCAACGCAGGTCACCGGATTTTCCGTCAATCGCGGCAAGCCCTTACACCAAATGCCGGGCCAACGCCAGCGACCGAACTGTCCGCCGAGATGGCCGAAAGACGTAAAGAGCCAATAAAGCAGGTTTGTTCTTCCGTGTCTTCGCGCCTTTGTGGTGGATATTTGCTGACTCGATGACGAGCATGGAACTGGCCGTTCATCCGCTTGGAACAATCCAACGGGGGAGTTGACCACAGAGGCACAGAGGCGCAGAGAACCAGCTTTCTTTTTCGGCGCTTCGCGCCAACAAATCCTTTTGTTTCTCTGTGCCTCCGTGCCTCTGTGGTCAAACCAAACCACTGTCATGACGCGCATCGGCCTCACCGAAAAAAACAGGTTGGTCCTTCGTATCTTTGCGTCTTTGTGGTGATTTCGTTTTCAGGTCTGCAGCAGGCGCCGCGAGGTGCCGTCCAGCACCAGGCAGGTCAGGCGGCCCGAGCGGAAGGCGCCGGTGTCGATGCCGATGCGGTTCGGCATCAGCTCGACCTCCGGCCGGATCGAATGGCCGTGCACGATGATCTTGCCGTAATCCTCGGTCGCGTCCAGGAAGGCGTCGCGGATCCAGATCAGGTCACTCTCGTCCTGCCGCGCCAGGTCCACGCCCGGCCGGACCCCCGCGTGCACGAACAGATAGTCGCCCTCGAGATGCATCAGCTTCAGGCCACGCAGGAAGTCGTCATGCGCCGCCGGCAGATGATCGGCCAGCGCCCGCCGGGCCTGGGCCCGCATGTCGTCGCCGGCATAGTCGATCATCGGCACGCCGTAGCTGGCGAGCGTGGCGGCGCCACCGTTGTGGAGCCACATGCGGCCGTCCTCGCGTCCGTCGAGGAAGGCCAGCATCAGGTCCTCGTGATTGCCCTTCAGGCAGACCGACTCGACGCCGCCGGCCGGCGCCAGCAGCATGTCGACCACCTCGCGGCTCCGCGGCCCGCGGTCGACATAATCGCCGAGATGCACCACCACCGTCGCCTTGCCGTCGCCGGCCGCTTCGGCGTCCCCCCGGATCATGCCGTGGATCTCGCGCAGCAGATCGGCCCGCCCGTGGATGTCGCCGATGGCGTAGATCCGCCGGCCGTCCGGCGCGCGGGCCGGGCCGATCGGACGCGATGTCGACGAAGACCGGAAAAGGCGTCGCAGCATGCCGGCAATCTAGCGCATTTTCTTACGACGCGCGGCACCGGTCGGGCCGCTTCGCGGCACTTGGATTCTGTTTGTGAATGGCCTTGTCGGCCCGCTCCCCCACCCGGCCACCCAACGACAGTATCCTATGGGTGGCC
>JANQKO010000567.1 GCA_028281075.1 Alphaproteobacteria bacterium
CCCGGCAGCAGCGCGGCCATGAACAGGTTGCCGACCGAGACCGACAGCAGGTCGGCCATGATGATCAGCATGATGCTGGGCGGTATGAGAATACCGAGCGTGCCGGAGGCCGCGATCACGCCGGTGGCGATACCGTGGCTGTAACGCTGTTTCAGCATGGTCGGCAGCGCCAGCGCGGTCATCATCGTCACCGAGGCGCCGATGATCCCGGTCATCGCCGCCAGGATCGTGCCCATCACCGTCACCGACAGGGCGAGGCCACCGGGCACGCGCTTCAGCAGCACCTGACAGCAATACAGCATGTCGTTGGCGACGCCGCTGCGTTCCATCATCACGCCCATGAAGACGAATGTCGGCACCGCGACAAGGACAAGGTTCTCCGCCGCGCCGCCCCATATGCGCGGCAGGAAATTGAAGAACTCGATCAGCGAGAAAACGCCCAGCAGATAGCCCAGGAAACCGTAGAGCAGCGCCAGGCCGCCCAGGATGAAGGCGACGGGATAACCGCTGAACAGGAGACATGCCAACGTCAGGAACATCAGGATCGGCAGGAAATCCTGCAGCACCCAGATCAGCTCTTCCATATGACCACCAGCGGATGTGCGACGGGTTTTGTCTCGGCGGGCTCCAGCGGCAATTCGGCGGGCGGGTCAAGCGGTACCCCGGACGACAGTCCTTGATCGGCACGCCCCCGGTCAGACTTAAGAGTGAATGTTACCGTTCCTGGTGAACGACGGCAAAGTTATTGCCGGCGCCGGCGACGGCCGGCGCCGATTCAAGATCCGTCCGCTATTTTCCTTGCGGCGCGTTCGTTCGCTTCGGCTTGCACGATTGATAGGCCCGACCTTGCCCCGATCGATCGGCATATGGATGCTCGTGTCGGATCCCCCGCCGCCCGCCGGCCGGGTCTGGCCGTTGGGCGACGGGGGCCGATTCATCGACCGAACACCTGTTCCGGCAGCCAGAGCGCCAGTTGCGGGAACATGACCACGCAACTGAGGCCGATCAACTGCAGGATCACGAAGGGAATGATGCCCGTGTAGATATCCTGCATCTTGACCGAACTGGGCGCCACGCCCTTGAGGTAGAAGAGCGCGAAGCCGAACGGTGGGGTCAGGAACGAGGTTTGTAGATTAGTCGCCGCTAATATGGCGAACCAATATATGACCTGCGCCTCCAGATATTGTATTTGCGCCACGTTGGTCGGCGCCTCCAGTCCCAGATGCGGGGCGAAGGCCGGCGCCATGGCGCGGATCACCGGCGAGAACACCGGCAGGATGATCAGCGTGATCTCGAGGAAGTCGAAGAAGAAGCCAAGCAGGAAGATCGTGATCATCAGCACGATCAGCAGCGCCCACGGTCCCAGGTCCAACCACTCGATCAGCTCGATGATCAGGTCCTCGCCATAGACATTGCGGAACAACGTCGAAAAGGCGGTGGCGCCGACGAAGATGAAGAAGATCATCGCCGTGGTCAGTGCCGTGCGATGCACCACCTGGGTCAGCACCGATTTGGTCAGCGTGCGGTTGAACGCGGCCAGCACCAGCGAACCGAAGGCGCCGACGCCGGCGGCCTCGGTCGGCGTCGCCCAGCCCGCGAAGATCGACCCCAGCACCATGATGATCAGGAAGATCGGCGGCACGAAGCCCTTGAGGATGCCGCCCAGCAGGGTGTCGCCCTCCATCCGGCCGATGGTCAGCGAGGTCACGAAGATGGCCAGGAAGGCCATCAGGCTCCAGTTGACGTCCTCGGCGATGCCCGAGGATTCACCGAGCCAGGCCACCACGATGATCGCGGCCGATATGCTCAGCACCTTCACCACGTTGCGCCGGTTGGTCGGCCCCAGCTTGATCGCGTCGACCGGCAGTTTCGGCGCCAGCTCCGGCTTGATCGTGCACAGCGTGACGATATAGGCGAAGTAGAGGCCGGACAGCAGCAGGCCGGGGAAGATGGCGCCGATGAACAGGTTGCCGACCGACACGGCCAGCAGGTTCGCCATCAGCACCAGCATGATCGACGGCGGGATCAGGATGCCGAGCGTGGCCGACGCGGCGATGGTGCCGGACGCCAGCGCCGGATGATAACCGCGGGCCAGCATGGTCGGCAGCGCCAGCAGGGTCATCATCACCACCGAGGCACCGATGATGCCGGTGGTCGCGGCCATGATCGTGCCCATCACCGTGACCGAGAGCGCCAGCGCCCCCGGCACGCGGCGCAGCATCACCTGCAGAATGCGCAGCAGGTCCTCGGCGACCTTGGACTTCTCCAGCATCGTGCCCATGAACACGAAGCAGGGAATCGCCACCAGGATCGGGTTCTGCACCGCGCCGGACGCGCCGTCGCCGCCCCAGATCCGCTGCACCGCCTGGAAGAAGACGGCGAAGTCGAGAATATCGAGCGAGATCGCGATGAAGCCGAAGATGACGGAAATGCCGCCGAGCGCGATGGCCACGGGCAGGCCGGTGAACAGCGTGAGCGCCAGCGCCAGGAACATATAGGCGCCGAGATACTCATAGAGATGGTCGTAGATCGCCTCCCAGAGCTCCATCCCTACTGCCCCCGCGTGCTACTTGATTTGTCGGCGCCGGCACTCTGCGCCAAGGCCCGTTCGGCCGCCAGGCGGGCGGCATCGAGTTCGTCCTGGTCGCCGGTGAAGATCTCCAGCTTGTCGAGCGCCTCGCGCTGCGCCGCCTCGTTGCCCAGCAGGTAGCCGACAAGCCGCAGGCCGGTGGCGACCACCGCGACCAGCGCCAATCCGAAACCGATCACCAGGAACGACTTGATGAACCATCGCTGGCCGATGCCGGTCAGCGACTCCGATCCTTCGCCCTGCTTGAACGACAAGGCCGTCATGTCGAACGAATAGTTGATCATCAGGATCAGGAACGGCACCGCCATCAAGGTCAGCCCGAACAGTTCGAGCCAGCCCTGGGTCCGCCGCGGCAGCATCTCGCGGAACACGTCGACGCGCACATGGGCGTTGGCGAGATAGCCGAACCCGAAGGTGAGCAGCAAAAGCACGCCATGGAAGTGCCACTGCAGATCCTGCAGGATCGTCGACACCGAAACGCCCGACTCGGCCGTGTATCCGGCGAACAGCAGGCGGGTGAAGTCCAGTTTTCGGGTGACCACGTCGAACATGATCACGAAGATCAACGGCAGCATGATCCAGCCGACCGTCTTGCCGATGGCGCGCGCCAGGGAATCCAGCAGACCCGCCAGTCTCAACAATGATGTCATCAAAGAGCCTTTAGTCGTTCAAGGGCGGCGGCACGCCGGTGAACCATCGCCGGGTGCCAACGCAAAGAACGGCGGCGGACGGGCCGCCGCCGTTCCAGCTGCCGCCGACGCGGCAGCAACGCGTAGATCGGACCTGGCGGTTACTTGAGGTAGCCGCGCTCGCCCCAGATCTTGTACTCGGCGTTAAACTTGGAATAGCTGTCCCACAGCTTCTTCACGTCCGGATTGGCCGCGATCTCTTCCTGAAGCACGTCGCCCCAGGCGGCACGCAGCTCGTCGAGAATCTCGTCCGGCCACGTCATGTTCTTCACGCCATCCTTCTCGTTGGCCAGCATCGCCGCCGATTGCAGCGCCTCGCCGTCGGCCAGCTCGATCTGGTAATTCGCCTTGCAGGCCAGCTCGAACGCCGTCTGGTGCGGCTTGGACAGCTTGTCCCAGGCGGCCTTGTTGACGACCACCTCGTTGGTCGTCGACTGCTGGTGCCAGCCCGGATAGTAGTTGTACTTGGCGATCTGGTAGAAGCCGAGGGTCCGGTCGATGGCCGGCATGGAGAACTCGGTGGCGTCGATGGTGCCCAGTTCCAGCGCCGGATAGATGTCGCCGCCGGCGAGCTGCTGCGTCGACACGCCGAACTTCTGCATGACCTTGGCGCCCATGCCGAAGAAGCGCATCTTCAGGCCCTTGAGCTCGGACAGGCTGTTGATCGGCTCGCGGAACCAGCCCGACGTCTCCGGCGGGATCATGCCGCAATAGAAGTACTCGATGCCGTCGCGGGCATAGAGCTCCTTGGCCAGTTCGACGCCACCGCCGTGAATAAGCCAGGCATTGAACTCGAGCGCGCCCGGACCGAACGGCCAGGTCGACAGGAAGGCGAAGGCCGAGTTCTTGCCCTGGTTGGCGCCCGGCGTGCCGTAGGCCGCCTCGAAGGCGCCCTGGCTGACCGGGTCGTAATAGGCATAGCCGCCGGCCAGCGCGCCGGGCTCGAACACCTTGATGTCGAAGTCGCCGTCGGTCACGTCCCTGACCCAATCGGCGATGCGGTAGCCGACCGGACCGATCACCGCGACGTTCTTGCCGAACGCCGAGTGCATCTTCCAGCGCACCTTCTTCGCGTCGGCCTCTCCCGCCGTCATCGTGACGGCGAAGATGCCGACCGCTGCGGCGACGCAGAGGCTCTTAACCTTACCAGTTACCATGAAAACGTCTCCCATTTGGTTGTTTAGGGCCGTCTACCGGTCCCCCATCCGACGGCGTTCGGCGAACGCCGTCGGATGTGCGTTATAGATCCCTCCCCGGTTCGCCGGCCCCGCGACGCGGCGACGACGAACTAGTCGATCCAGTTAAGGACAACCAGGTTCACCAGATGTCCACTCCAGCAGCGCGCTGGCGCCGCCGTCTTGGTTCCGGCGATCTGGCACGCATTGGCGGATGTTAGCGGCTCGCCGACATATTGCAAACAACTCATGACACTGGGGATTGCGCCGCCGGGCGCGACCGCAGACTCCGATTGCCATTGACCCGCGCCTCGTTAGGCGGTCAATTGCCCGCCCGCGACGGCACCACCAAAGCGACGGAGCAGCCCATGATCCTCGTCACCAATTCGGAAGGCACGCCGGGCGTCGGCCGCACCGCGGCACTGCTGGCCGGGGGCCGGGGCGGCCTGGACGCGATCGAGGCCGGCATCCGGCTGGTCGAGGCGGATACCTCGATCCGCACCGTCGGCCGCGGCGGCTGGCCCAACCTCCTGGGCGAGGTCGAGCTGGACGCGGCGATGATCGACGGCAACAGCTTCCGCACCGGCGCCGTCGGCGCGCTCAAGGGCTTTCTGCATCCGATCTCCATCGCCCGCCAGGTCATGGAACGCCTGCCGCACGAGTTTCTGGTCGGCGACGGCGCCGCCCGCTTCGCCCGCGAGATCGGCGCCGAGACCGCCGACAACCTGATCCCCGATTCGGAACGCGTCTGGCGCGAATGGCGCGACCGGAATGTCGCCGGCGCCGACCTGGAAGCCTGGCCCGACATCCCGCTGGCCGCGCTCTGCCGGCAGGCGATCGATCCGGAAAAGGGCAAGGACACGACGGTGTTCCTGACGCTCGATTCGAAATCCGAGATCATGGCCGGCGTCAGCACCTCGGGCTGGGCCTGGAAGTATCCCGGCCGCCTCGGCGACAGCCCGGTGGTCGGCGCCGGCGCCTATGCCGACACGGCCCATGGCGCCGCGGCCTGCACCGGCACCGGCGAGATGGCGATCCGCGCCGGCACCGCGCGGGTCATCGTGCTCTATATGAAGACCGGCATGTCGTTGCACGCGGCCATGGACGAGGCCATCGACGACCTGCGGCGCCTGAAGGGCGGGCTGATCTCACGCATCACGCTGCACGCCATCGACCGCGACGGCCGGCACCGGGTCGTGGCCGTCAACGCCGAGGAACCGCTCACCTACTGGCTCTGGCAAGACGGCGACGACGCGCCGCACAGCGAGCCGTGCGAAACGGTCATGCTTTAAGCGTCGCTGCCGTCGATCAAACGGCCGTCGGCGTCGATGACGCAGCGCCAGACCGAGGCGCGATAGCGGAAGGTGACGCGGGTCCGCCCGGCGTCCGCGCCCGTGCCCTGCTCCACTTGGCGATAGACGATGCCACGGGCCAGCTCGGCCATGAACATCTCGGGCGTCAGGCCGAGACGCGCCGCGACCAGCCCGGCATCGAAGGTGATCTCGCCATCGACGATCGTCACCGCCTGCGGTGGTTGCGGGTTGTGCGGACCTGCCGGCATCTCTAACAACGGACTTGGGCACGAAGCGAGGCATTGGCAATGACCGAAAAAGCACTGCGGCAACAGATCATCGATGCCTGCCTGCGGATGAACGCGCTCGGCATCAACCAGGGGACGTCGGGCAACATCAGCGCGCGCGTGCGCGGCGGCCTGCTGATCACGCCGTCGGGCGTGCCCTACGAGGCGCTGAAACCGGCCGACATCGTCAAGATGGGCCTGGACGGCGCCTGGTCCGGCCGGCTGGCGCCGTCGAGCGAATGGCGGTTCCACGTCGACATCATGGCGGCCAAGCCCGAGGTCGGCGCGGTCGTGCACACGCACTCCGCCTTCGCCACCACCATCGCCTGCCTGCGCAGGCCGATCCCGGCGGTGCACTACATGGTCGCGGTGGCCGGCGGCGACAGCATTCCGTGCGCCGATTACGCCACCTTCGGCACCCAGGCGCTGTCGGACAACGCCATCGCCGCGCTGCGGGACCGCACGGCCTGCCTGCTGGCGAACCACGGCGTCATCGCCACCGGCGCCGGCGTCGACAAGGCGCTGGCGCTCGCGGTCGAGGTCGAGACCCTGGCGCGGATCTACTGGCAGGCGCTGCAGGCCGGCACGCCGACGATCCTCGGCCCCGACGAGATGGCCCGCGTCGTCAACAAGTTCCAAAGCTACGGCCGGCAGCCGGCCCACGACGGCTGATCGGGCGGGCCGGCATGTCGAATGGTATTGAAGACGACCCGGCAATCCAGCCAGGGGCCAACCCTCAGGTCTGACGCCTGGCCGTGACCTCGATCTCGACCTTCATCTCCGGCGCGACCAACGGCGTCACCACCGTGGTGTTGACCGGGCGGACGTCGCGGCACCAGTCGCCGACCAGCGGGGCGATGGTCGGGAAATCGTCGCGGTCGGCGACATAGACGCGGATCTGCACCACATCGTTCTTGTCGGCGCCGGCCTCGCCCAGCGCCCATTCGATGTTGCGGAAGGTCTGGGCCACCTGCTCGGTGACATCGTCCGAGATCGACATGGTGGCGTAGTCGTAGCCCGTGGTGCCGCCGACGAAGACCCACTCGCCGTCGACGATGGCGCGGCAATAGCCCGCCAGTTCCTCGAAGCTGGAGCCGGTGGAAATACGTTTTCTCTGCATGTTGGAGGACTTTCCTGACCTGATGTCACAAGCTGATCGGCGACGCGCCGCGAATAGTGGCGGCGCGCGGATTTGATATACTGCCGCCAGCATACTATTCCTGGCGCCGCCGGCGAGCTGCCGCGCCGGCCGATCCGGAGCATCGATGAGCGACGAGCGATTGACCCTTGCCGGCGAGTTTCCGGCCGTCAGCCATGACGACTGGCTGGCCCTGGTCGAGCGGGCGCTGGGCGGCGCCCCGTTCGACCGGAAGCTGGTAAGCCGGACCTATGACGGCCTGGCGATCCAGCCGATCTACACCCGACGCGACTGGCCGTCGGCCGACGACGCCTCGGGCTTCCCCGGCCTGCCGCCGTTCACGCGCGGCGCCCGGGCGGCGGGACGCGTGCGCGACGGCTGGGACCTGCGCCAGGTCCATGCTCATCCCGATCCGGCGGCGAACAACGCGGCCATTCTGACCGACCTGGAACGCGGCGTGACCTCGGTCGAGCTCCGCCTCGACGCCGCCGGCCGCGCCGGACGCGACAGCGACGATGCGGCCGCCGGCCGAGACGGCATCATGCTGAGCTGTCTCGACGACCTCGAACGGACGCTCGCCGGCGTGCGACTCGACCTGGCGCCGGTGGCGCTCGACGCGGGCGCGCAGTTCCTGCCCGCCGCCGCGCTGCTGCTGGCGCTCTGGCGGCAACGCGGGCTCGCGCCGGCCGAGGTGCGCGGCGCCCTGAACGCCGATCCGATCGGTGCGCTGGCCGCGGGCGGCCTGCCGACGGATATCGCCACGGCGCTGACGCATCTCGCGGACCTAGCGCGCCATGCCGCTGACGGCTATCCCCAGGTGACGGCGGTCGGCGTCGACACGTCGGCCTACTACAATGCCGGGGCCAGCGAGACCCAGGACCTGGCCTGCGCCATGGCGACGGGTGTCGCCTATCTCCGGGCGCTGACCGGCGCGGGCCTCGACATCGATACGGCCTGCCGGCAGATCGCCTTCCGGTTTTCCATCGACGCCGATCTGTTCGCCGGCATCGCCAAGCTGCGCGCGGCACGGAAGATGTGGGCCCGCGTCGCCGAGGCCAGCGGCGCCACGACCGATGCGCGCGGCATGACGCTGCAGGCCCGCACCGCCGACCGCGTCGTCAGCCGGCGCGACCCTTGGGTGAACCTGCTGCGTACCACGGCGACCTGCTTCACCGCCGCCGTCGGCGGCGCCGACAGCATCACCACCCTGCCCTACGACGCCGCCGCCGGCCTGCCCAGCGCCTTCGGCCAGCGCATCGCCCGCAACACGCAATTGCTGCTGCTGGAGGAGTCCTCGCTGAACCGGGTGATCGATCCGGCCGGCGGCGCCTGGTATGTCGAGAGCCTGACCGACCAGATGGCGCGCGCCGCCTGGACCGAGTTCCAGGCCATCGAGGCCGCGGGCGGCATCGTCGAGGAACTGTTGAGCGGCGCGCTCGCCGCCAGCATCGCCACGGTCAATGCCGAGCGCGAGACGAACCTGGCCCGCCGCAAGGACGCGCTGACCGGCGTCAGCGAGTTCCCGAACATCCACGAGGACGAGATCGAGACCGCGCCCGCTGATCTGGACGCCCTGCGCGCCGACGCCGCGAGGCGGCTGGCGACGCGTCGCGGGAACGCGGTGTCGTTGCCCGGCGACGGCTCGCCCATGGCCGCGCTGGCCGAGGCGGCGGCGTCCGGCGCCACGCTCGGCACGATGGCGGCGGCGCTCGCCGGCACGCCGGCGACGGTCCCGGCCCTGCCACGACACCGGGCGGCGCAGGCCTACGAGGACCTGCGCGACGCCGCCGACGCCTATCGCGCCAGGACCGGCGCCCGGCCGCGGATCTTCGTGGCCAATCTCGGCCGCCCGGCGGACTATACCGGCCGCAACCTGTTCGCCCGGAACCTGTTCGAGGCCGGCGGCATCGAGGCCGTCGACAGCGGTGGCTTCGACGACACGGCCGCCGCCGCCGAAGCCTTCACCGCGAGCAAAGCGAACCTTGCCGTGATATGCTCCTCCGACGCGGTTTACGAAGCCCGGGCGGCCGAGGCGGCCCGGGCGCTGAAGCAGGCCGGCGCCGGCCGGATCTATCTGGCGGGGCGGCCGGGTGAAAGCCGGGAAATGTACGAAAACAACGGCATAGACGATTTCGTTTACCTAGGCTGTGATATTCTGCAAACGCTGCGCACGGCGTTGGCGCATCTCGGAGTTCTGACGGCATGAGCGGTATTCCGGACTTTACGACGGTGCATCTGGAGCCCGGCAACGCGCCGGCCGCCGGCGGCGGCACCGAGGCCTGGGCGGCGCGGCTGGCCAGGGAAGCGGACGCGACGCCGGACGACCTGCTGTGGGAGACGCCGGAGCGCATTAACGTTAAGCCGCTCTACACGTCGGCCGACCTGGAGGGCCTCGACCACCTGGACGGCGCGCCCGGCTTCGCGCCGTTCCTGCGCGGCCCCTACTCGACCATGTACGTGACCAAGCCCTGGACCGTGCGGCAGTATGCCGGCTTCTCGACGGCCGAAGACAGCAACGCCTTCTACCGCCGCAATCTCGCCGCCGGCCAGAAGGGCCTGTCGATCGCCTTCGACCTGGCGACACACCGGGGCTACGATTCCGACCATCCGCGCGTCGCCGGCGATGTCGGCATGGCCGGCGTGGCGATCGATTCCATCCTCGACATGCGGACCCTGTTCGACGGCATCCCGCTCGACCAGATGTCGGTCTCCATGACCATGAACGGCGCCGTGCTGCCGGTGCTGGCGCTCTACATCCTGGCCGGCGAGGAACAGGGCGTGGCGCCGAAGCAGCTCGCGGGCACGATCCAGAACGACATCCTGAAGGAGTTCATGGTCCGCAACACCTATATCTACCCGCCGGCGCCGTCGATGCGGATCATCTCGGATATCTTCGCCTATACGTCGGCCAACATGCCGAAATTCAATTCCATCAGCATCTCCGGCTATCACATGCAGGAAGCCGGCGCGACGGCGGACCTGGAGCTGGCCTACACGCTCGCCGACGGCGTCGAATATGTCCGCACCGGTGTCGACGCCGGCCTCGACATCGACAAGTTCGCGCCGCGACTGTCGTTCTTCTGGGGCATCGGCATGAACTTCTTCATGGAAGTCGCCAAGATGCGCGCGGCGCGGCTGCTCTGGGCCAAGCTGATGAAGCCGTTCGGGCCGAAGAACGACAAATCTTTGTCACTGCGCACGCACTGCCAGACCTCGGGCTGGAGCCTGACGGCGCAGGACGTCTACAACAACGTCGTCCGCACCTGCATCGAGGCGATGGCGGCGACGCACGGCCATACCCAGTCGCTGCACACCAACTCGTTCGACGAGGCGCTGGCGCTGCCGACCGATTTCAGCGCCCGCATCGCCCGCAATACCCAGCTCTTCCTGCAACAGGAAAGCGGCACCTGCCGGGTGATCGACCCCTGGGGCGGCAGCTATTACCTGGAGCGCCTGACCTACGAGCTGGCGGCCAGGGCCTGGTCGCATATCGAGGAGGTCGAGGCGGCGGGCGGCATGGCCAAGGCCATCGAGGCCGGCATCCCGAAGATGCGCATTGAGGAGGCCGCCGCGCGCACGCAGGCCCGCATCGACTCGGGCCGCCAGACCGTGGTCGGCGTCAACAAGTACCGCCTCGACGAGGAAGAGGATGTCGAGGTCCTGAAGATCGACAACTCGGCCGTCCGCAAGGCGCAGATCGAGAAGCTGTCACGCCTGCGCGCCGAGCGCGACGGCGCGGCGACGGACGCGGCGCTACAGGCGCTGACCCGCTGCGCCGAGACCGGCGAGGGCAATCTCCTGGCGCTGGCGGTCGATGCCGCCCGGGCCAAGGCCACCGTCGGCGAGATCAGCGACGCCATGGAGACGGCCTGGGGCCGGCACGTTGCGGAGGTACGCGCCATTTCGGGCATCTATAGCGGCGAGGTCGCCAAGACCTCGGACGCGGTCGAGCGGGTTCGCCGGCGCGTCGACGGGTTCGCCGAGCGCGAGGGCCGGCGGCCGCGCATTCTCGTTTGCAAGATGGGCCAGGACGGCCACGACCGTGGCCAGAAGGTGATCGCCTCGGCCTTCGCCGACCTCGGCTTCGACGTCGATGTCGGGCCGCTGTTCCAGACGCCCGCCGAGGCCGCGCGGCAGGCGGTCGAGAACGACGTGCACATCATCGGCGCCAGCTCGCTGGCGGCCGGCCACCTGACCCTGGTGCCGGAACTGAAAGCGGAACTCGCCAGGCTCGGCCGCGAGGACATCATGATCGTGGTCGGCGGCGTGGTGCCGCCACAGGACTATGACGCGCTGCTACAGGCCGGCGCCAAGGCGATCTTCCCGCCCGGCACGGTGATCAGCGAGGCCGCCGGCGACCTGCTGGACAAGCTCGACGCGACGCTTGGCCACACGCCGCAAGCCGCCTGACCGCATGGCCCAGCCGAAACGCAAGCGCGCGGCCGCCGCGGCGCCGGCGCGGCGGGCCGCGCTGTCGCTCGACGACTATGCCGCCGGCGTGCTGGCCGGCGACCGGGCCATCCTCGGCCGCGCCATCACGCTGGTCGAAAGCCGCAATCCCGAACACCAGGAACAGGCGCAGGCGCTGCTGCTGAAGCTGCTGCCGCGGACCGGCCGGTCGCTGCGGGTCGGCCTGACCGGCGTGCCGGGCGTCGGCAAGAGCACCTTCATCGAGGCCCTGGGCGGCAACCTCACCGCCGACGGCCACCGCGTCGCCGTGCTGGCCGTCGATCCCAGCAGCAGCCGCACCGGCGGCAGCATCCTCGGCGACAAGACCCGCATGCCGAAGCTGGCCGCCGACGAGCGCGCCTTCATCCGGCCCTCGCCGTCGTCCGGCACGCTGGGCGGCGTCACCCGGACCACGCGCGAGACCATGCTGCTCTGCGAGGCCGCCGGCTTCGACGTCGTCCTGGTCGAGACCGTGGGCGCCGGCCAGTCCGAGACCGCCGTCGCCGGCATGGTCGACTTCTTCCTGGTGCTGATGCTGCCGGG